>JAUZEU010000627.1 GCA_030838885.1 Bryobacterales bacterium
TGATTGGCTCCCTTCTCGTTACTGTGATATCCGATGGCAATGCGTGCGCCCAGGTCGGCAAAGATGGCGGCCGCAGCCGCTCCAATTCCCGAAGAAGCGCCCGTAATAAGGGCTGTCTTTCCTGTCAGATCAAGATAATTTTGCATGTGGGGTGAAGGGCAAGCTTATCAAACGAGCGGCAGGGCTAAAATACGAATATCCGAGAAACGGAGAAAACTTGCCTACTATCACTGAAAACCAAACGCTGGAGAATCTGGCGATCAACACGATCCGAATGCTGTCTGCCGATGCGGTGCAGAACGCCAACTCCGGGCATCCGGGCATGCCGATGGGCGCGGCCGCGATGGCCTACACGCTTTGGACAAAGTACCTGAAACATAACCCGTCGGATCCGGCCTGGTTTGATCGCGACAGGTTTGTTCTTTCGGCGGGGCATGGCTCGATGCTGATCTACAGCCTGCTGCACCTGACAGGTTACGATCTTCCGCTGGACGAACTGAAGCGCTTTCGCCAATGGGGCAGCAAAACGCCCGGCCATCCGGAGCGCGGGCATACAGCTGGTGTGGAAGTGGCGACGGGTCCGCTGGGGCAGGGTTTCGGAAACAGTGTCGGGATGGCGATCGCTGAAGCGTGGCTGGCCGCGACATACAACAGGCCGGGGCACACGGTCATCGATCACTATACCTATTCGATCTGTGGCGATGGCTGCCTGATGGAGGGCGTGACACACGAAGCCGCTTCTTTGGCAGGGCACCTGAAGCTGGGCAAGCTGATCGTTCTCTACGACCAGAACAGAATTACTCTCGCGGGCGGCACGGATCTTTCTTTCACGGAAGATGTGGGGATGCGTTTTGAAGCTTACGGCTGGCAGACGATCCACGTCGAAGACGGCAACGATGTGGAGGCCATCTCGGCTGCGATTGAAGGGGCGAAATCAGAGACAGGCAAGCCCTCCCTGCTGCTGGTGAAAACCCACATCGGTTATGGCAGCCCGAAGAAGCAGGATAACTTTTCTTCGCACGGCAGCCCGCTGGGAGACGACGAACTGGTCGCAACGAAGAAGGCGCTCGCCTGGCCTTCGGAGGAGCGATTCTATCTTCCCGAAGATGCTCTGGCTTTGTTCCGCGAAGCGATTGCGAATGGTGCAGACGCGCAGGCCGAGTGGGGCAAGCGTATGGAGACCTACAAGGCTGCGTACCCCGCGCAATATGCGGAACTCGAGATGATCATTGCCGGTAAGCTGCCGCCGGACTGGGCGGCCGATCTGCCGAAATGGACCCCCGCCGATAAGCCCATTGCCACTCGCGTGGCTGGTGGCGCGGCTCTGAACGCCTTGGCGAAGCGGATCCCCAACATCATCGGCGGCTCTGCGGACCTGAATCCTTCCACGAATACGGCGCTCAAGGGTCTGGGCGACTTTCAGCCGCAGGAACAGGGTGGACCGGGCGCGCAGGGCGCAGTGGGCGGAGTCTGGGGTTTTGCCGGCCGCAACATTGCCTTTGGTGTGCGTGAGCATGCTATGGGTGCGGCCGTGAACGGGATGGCGGCACACGGCGGAGTCCTGCCTTTCAGCGCTACATTTTTTGTGTTCTCGGATTACATGAAGCCCACGCTGCGCCTGGGTGCGCTGATGGGAATCAAGGCGTTCTATGTGTTCACGCACGACAGCGTTGGCGTGGGCGAGGACGGTCCGACGCACGAGCCTGTCGAGCAGCTGGCCGGTGTCCGGTCAATTCCGGGTCTGACCGTAATCCGGCCTGCGGATGCGAATGAGACGTCGGATGCCTGGGCGTTTGCGGTACAGCATAATGGTCCAACTCTGTTTGTGCTGAGCCGCCAGAATATCCCGCATCTCGATCGCTCAAAAGCGGTGGGCGCGGATATTTCGAAAGGCGCTTATATTCTGTCTGATGGCGAGGGCGGGCAGCCTGACGTGATTCTGATCGGGACCGGCTCTGAAGTGGCTCTTTGCGTGAAAGCGCAGGAGAAACTGGCGGGGTATGGCGTGAAGGCTCGTGTCGTGAGCATGCCCAGCATGAATCTGTTTGAGGCGCAGGACGCCTCGTACAGAGAGAGCGTGCTGCCCAGGGGAATGAAGAAGCGCGTTACGGTGGAGGCGGCTACGACATTTGGGTGGGATCGCTGGGCCGGCGACGAAGGCGTGATGATTGGTTTGAATCACTATGGGGCTTCGGCGCCGGGTGAGGTGATCATGGAGAAGTTCGGGTTCACCGTTGGAGCCGTGGCCGGAGCGGCGCTTCGCCTGATGGGCAGGGAAGAGGAAGCGGCTAAGGAAGCGGGTTCCGGGGAAACCGCATACGCCGGCGCTGTCAAGCATCACGACGCTTAGCGGTCACTTAAAGACGCTTAGGTCGATGGCTTTACCCATAGCCTCGTAGCCGGCATCGCTCGGGTGGAGTTGATCTCCGCTGTCGAATGCCGGCAGCACTTTGGTGCGATTTTGCGGATCACGGACGGCTTTGTCGAAATCGATGAAGCCGTCGAACGCTTTCGCGGTCCGTACCCATTCGTTGACTTCGTCCCGGATTTTCGCTTTCTCAGGCGTCCAGTAGCCACGCTTGATATTCGCTTCGCCTTCGAAGGGTGTGAGTGTGGCTCCGATGACCTTGATTCCCTTTTCATGTGAGCGTTCGATCATCTGCTTCATGCCTGCGATGAGGTCGTCCGCGGTGACGGCTTCTGACGCTGGCGCGGACGAACCGGCATGCCCGATGTCGTTAATGCCTTCCAGGACCACAAGATATTTGACGCCTGGCTGCGCGAGCACGTCCTGATCGAAGCGCGCCAGAGCATTGATGCCGTATTGCGGGCGCTTCGAGGCCGCGCCTTCGTGAAGTATTCGGTTGCCCCCGATTCCCATGTCGACTACGGCAAGCCCACGCTTCGCCGCCACGAGTCGCGAAGCAAGAGTATCGGGCCAGCGATGGTTGGCATCGATTGTGGATCGCGCGCCGTCTGTGATGGAGTCTCCAAAGGCCACGATGGAGCCTGTGGACGCAGGTGCAAGTACGTCCACTCCGGTCAGGAACGCCCAGGACGTAAAGGTGGAGGGAGCGTCGAGGCCGGGTGCCCCGCTCACATCACCAGTCGCGATATATGAGGTTTGCTGTGCTGAATAGTGCACTCCGGCGCCGAGCGTACTCTTCGGGAGAAAGAGGCTGATTGCGAGATCGCCGGCTGCAGGGACGTTCAGTCGGACGGGATCACTCAGAACCACCGCACCTGCCGGGATTTCAACTCTGGGCCGACCGCTGAAAGTAAGCGGGTGGTCGGAGCCAGGTGAAATCGATGCGCCGGAACTCCGCAATGCAATGTGGGCAGCGCCGATCTCTGCTGGCTGTGTTCCAAAGGCATTGGAGAGGCGCACGCGCACCGTGTCTCCGCCGATGCTGGTGTGAACGATTTCGCGCACGGTCTGGTTACTAAACTCCAGCTTTTGCGCGCGCATCTGTTCGGCATCGAGTTGAGGAGCGGGCGCGGTGGCCCAGGTGCCCACCCAGTGGTTTTGAGCTGTGAGTACGGCGGCGAATGCTGTGAAGAGAATAATGGTTTTCATAGTGATCTCAGAGGGAAGAAAGTGAATGGCCGCCGTCGATCACCAGCGTTTGGCCGGTCATATACGACGCGCCCTCGCCGGCAAGTAACAGAGCGGCCTCGGCGATTTCATTCGGCTGGCCCAGACGGCGGATCGGTTGGCGTTCCAGCTGAGCGGTGCACCTGGCCTGATCTTTCCAGTAATACTCACTCAGCTTTGTTTGAATCAGGCCGGGGGCAATGGCGTTCACGCGAACGCCCTTTGGCCCGAGTTCCAGAGCGTACGACTGCGTCATCATGATCAGCGCCGCCTTGGTCATGCTGTAAAGCATCCCGTGATGCTGCGGACGAAGACCGGAGATGGAGGCGATGTTGATGATCGAACCGGAACCGCGCTCGCACATTCCTGGCGCGACCGCGTTCATCAGCCGGAAAGCGCTCTTAAGATTCACTTCAACCATCTTGTCGAACTGCGCCTCGTCTATGTAAACGCACGGGCCTTGCGCGACGTTCGTGCCCGCATTGTTGACCAGGATATCGATAGCACCGGATTGTTTGATGGTGGAATCGACCAGCGCGCGGATTTCCTCAGCACGGCCCACGTGACAGGAATGCGCCCTCACCGCTGGCCCAAGCTCCGCCGCAACCTGATCCAGCGTCTCCTGCTTACGCCCGCAGATCACAACCCGGGCACCTTCGCGAGCAAAGATCTCAGCGATGGCCCGGCCGATGCCACGGCTCGCCCCGGTTACTATTGCGACTTTGTCTTTGAGAAGCTGGCCCAAGACCGCTATCCTACACGGTCGGCAGTTCGCCACCAAAGTTCATGCGCCGAAGCAAACTGTCAAAGCGCGGGTCTGCCCGCAACGCATCGTGGGACGGATTGACGAACACCATGGCGAGCAGCGGATCGCGCTCGTCATAAGCGATGTCCAGCCAATCGAGCGCTTGCTGGTATTCACCCAGACCGAGATAGATCCAGGATATAGGCGTTGCCGGGCAGTAATGCTGAGTCCGCCGCTTCTGCAGGGTGTCAAGAATTCGGTGTGCCTCAACAGTGTGACCGGCGAGCGCGTAGGCCCAGCCGAAAATACCTTCAGAGATCGGCTCACCGGCCGCCAGGGGCCGCGCTGTCTCTATTGCGCCTGGTATTTTGTCGAAATCACCGTTCACCCCGTACGCATCAATCAGGTACCAGTGCGGCCAGAGAGCCTGGGGGACAAGTTCGATGACGTTGCGGCACTGGTCAATCAACCGCGCTAAAGGAAAGCGACCAAGGAACTGTGTATCCGCAAGGCCAAACTGCGCCTGAAGGGCGAGGGGGTCTATTCCGACCGCATACTGGGCTTCCAGCATGGCTTCTTCCGAGCGACCAAGGCGGGTCAGGAGCATTGCCAGATTAGTATGCACGTCCGGATTGCCGGGGCTCAGCTCCACGGCGCGGCGCAGGCGGCGCTGCGCCGAGAGCCAGTCCCAGTCATGCCAGAGGTGGACAAGGCCCAAAGCAGAGTTGGCCTCCGCGAGGGACTCATCAATCTCCAAAGCCTGCATGGCCGCAGCTTTCGCTTTCGGCATGAAGTCGTTCGGCGGCCCGATTCCAACGATGGACAGATACGTGTAAATCTCAGCGATGCCCGCGTATGCTCTGGCATTCCTGGCTTCCAGGGCGATGGCTTCGTGGAAACAGCCGAGCGCCCTTTGGTACCCTTCCGCCGTGAGCCGGTGCTGATGGTATCGGCCCTTCAGATAGAGCGTGTAAGCTTCCGGATTGTCGTGAGAACGCTTAACAACCGCAGGCTGTTCGTCTCCGACGAGCCGGACTTTCAGGTGCCCGACAATGGCGAGAGTAAGTTCGTCCTGGACGTCGAAGATGTCCTTCATCTCACGGTCGAAGCGTTGCGACCAGATCTGGCATCCATCGCTCAGGTTCACCAGCTGCGCGGTGATTCGCAGGCGATTGCCGGCCTTGCGCACACTTCCTTCAAGGGCCGTTGCCACCTGAAGCTTTTCGCCGATCTGCCGGATATCTTCAATTTTTCCTTTGAACTGGAACACGGTGGAGCGGGAAACGACCCGGAGATTTTTCAGTTGCGAAAGGGCATTGATCAGTTCCTCTGTAAGGCCGTCACAGAAAAAGTCATTCTCTTCATCGCGGTTCATGTTGAGGAAGGGCAGCACGGCGATGGAAGGCCGTTTTTCCGGAGTGGCGGTTACCGGAGCAGTCTCAGATTCTTCCAGCGCGCGGCGGACGGCGGCCATTGTTTGAAAC
>JAUZEU010000677.1 GCA_030838885.1 Bryobacterales bacterium
CCGATAAACAGGAACGGCTCCACAAACGCGAACGCCAGAGTCGCAAAGAAAACCGCCAGGAAGATGTTGAACATCCCCTTCTGCGCATACTGAGTGCAGATCGCCACCACCGCCTTCGAGTCGGCCACTGAAGCCTTGGTCACGCCCTCCAACTTGATATTCTTCTTGATAAACTCGACCGCCCGATAAGCCCCCGTTGTCACCGCCTGGGTCGCCGCCCCGGTAAACCAATAGATCATCGCGCCCCCCGCCAGCATCCCTAACAGGAACGGCGGATACAGGATCGACAGGTTCTGAAGGTTCTCCGTCAGACCGTTCGTCAGCGCCACGATAATTGAAAAGATCATCGTCGTCGCACCTACAACCGCCGTTCCAATCAGTACCGGCTTGGCAGTCGCTTTGAACGTATTGCCGGCCCCATCGTTCTCTTCCAGGTTCTCCTTGGCCCGCTCAAAGTCCGGAGTAAAACCAAACTTCTGCTGGATCTCCTGCTTGATACCCGGAACATCCTCGATCAGCGACAACTCATAAACCGACTGCGCATTGTCCGTCACCGGACCATAAGAGTCCACGGCAATCGTCACCGGCCCCATCCCTAAAAAGCCAAACGCCACCAGCCCAAACGCGAACACGGCAGGTGCGACCATCAGGCTCGCCACACCCGTCATGCTGATCAGATACGCTGCGCCCATCAGGAAGAACATCGCCAGCCCCAGCCAGAACGCGCTGAAGTTCCCCGCGACAAATCCCGACAGAATGTTCAGTGATGCGCCTCCTTCCCTCGACGATGTCACCACTTCTCGTACATGTGTAGATTCCGTCGAAGTGAACACCTTAACCAACTCCGGTATCACGGCACCGGCCAGTGTGCCGCATGTGATGATGCTCGAAAGCTTCCACCACAGCGTCGCATCACCGCCTAAATCCGGAATCAGAAAGTAAGACACCACATAAGTGAGCCCGATCGACACAATTGACGTCAGCCAGACCAGAAAGGTCAGAGGCGCCTCGTAATTAAACTTCGGCATATTCTGATATCGGCTTTTCGCGATCGCTTCGTTAATGAAGTAAGATGCCGCTGACGACACCACCATCATGATGCGCATCACGAAGATCCAGACCAGCAACTGCACCTGCACCAGCGGATTCGTCACAGCCAGCAGGATAAAGGAAATCAGTGCCACGCCGGTCACGCCGTAGGTCTCGAAGCCGTCCGCGCTGGGGCCCACCGAATCACCGGCGTTGTCGCCCACGCAGTCCGCAATCACACCTGGGTTCCGTGCGTCATCTTCCTTAATCTTGAAAGCGATCTTCATCAGATCCGACCCAATGTCGGCGATCTTCGTGAAAATCCCGCCAGCCACGCGCAACGCCGCGGCGCCCAGCGACTCGCCGATCGCAAACCCGATAAAACAAGGCCCTGCGTAATCGCTCGGAATGAACAGCAGGATGCAAAGCATAATCAGCAACTCGATACTGATCAGCACCATCCCGATACTCATGCCAGCCCGCAGCGGGATTGCGTAACAGGGATACGGATTCCCCCGGAGGCTGGCGAACGCCGTCCGCGAGTTCGCAAACGTATTCACACGAATCCCATACCAGGCCACCGAGTAGCTGCCCCCGATTCCAATGAGGCTGAACAGCAGAATCACAAATACCTTGATCGCCTCGAAGTGCTCGAAGTACCCAAAGTAGAAAAGGATAAGCGCCCCGATGAAGATCTCCAGAATCAGCAGAAACTTCCCCTGCGTAAACAGGTAAGTCTTGCATGTTTCCCAAATCAGTTCTGAGACCTCTCTCATAGACGAGTGCACCGGCAGATCCCGCAGCTTCGTATAGGTTATCAGCCCGAATAACAAGCCAAGGGCACAGATCAAAAGGCCGCCCATCAGCAGCGTCCGGCCATTCATGCCAATAAATGTTCCCTGGCTCAGATCCGGCAGAATCAGGTGCGCTTCCCCGCCGGTTTGCGGCGGAGCAGTCTGGGCCATCGCGGATCCCGGGGCCAGCATCAAAACCACAGCGGCGATCAGAATCGGCAGTATCGTCAACAGGTATCGGCGGCGAGTCATCAATCGGCTATCTCCTGAGAAAAATCATCCGTAAGCCTATCCGACATAGTGACGTACTGCAACAAACTGGTCCCACTGACAGTCCGAATTGGGCCACTTGACCGGGCGCTCATCCAAAAAAGGGGTTAATTCGACCAACTTTCTTCCCCCGCTTGCCACCCTTCGGGTACATAATTCATATGAGGTATTGGTCTTGCTGAATCGATTCAGATCGCACCCCGCCGTGCGCACCGCTGCATTTACCCTGGTCGCGCTGCCGCTGTCCGCCCAGACGCCACTCAATCTCCTCGCCACGAAATGTGTCTCGTGTCACAGTCAGACTTCGCAGATGGGTGATCTCAATCTGCAAAGCCGGGAGAGCCTCATGAAAGGCGGCAAGCACGGGCCGGCGATCATTCCGAACAAAGCGACCGAGAGCCCTTTCTATCGGCACCTGACCGGTCAACTCGAGCCTCAGATGCCCTTAGGCAATCGCCTGACCGACGCCGAGATTGCCACCTTTAAAACCTGGATTGACGCCGGTGCGCCATGGGACGCCGCAACTCCCACGCTCACCAGCACGTCGGCCGGGTCAGAACAGAAGTTCACGCCGGCCCAGAAACGCTTCTGGTTCTATCAGCCGATCGCAAAAACCAAGCCTCCCGTAAGCAGCGTGAATCCAGTTGATGCGTTCATTACCGCAAAGCTCGAAGAGAAAGGCATTCGCCCCAACCCCCGCGCCGACAAAATCACTCTTCTCCGCCGCGCTTCCCTTGACCTCACAGGCCTCCCGCCTACCCCCGACGAAACCCAAGCCTTCCTCGCCGACCAGTCGCCCGATGCCTTCACCACCGTGGTCGATCGCCTCCTCACCTCCCCTCACTACGGCGAACGCTGGGGCCGCGAATGGCTTGACGTCGCTCGTTACGCTGATACCAACGGCTTCAAAGCGGACGAGATCCGACCCAACATCTGGCGCTACCGCGATTACGTGGTGAAAGCCTTCAACGAAGACAAGCCCTACGACCGGTTCATCCGCGAACAGATCGCCGGCGACGAGATCTATCCATCCAGCGTCGAAGCCCGGATCGCTACAGGCTTCCTGCGCCATTACACGGACGAAACCAACCAGCCCAGCATGGAGACCCGTCGCGAAGAACTGCTCATGAACATCACCGACACCGTCGGCTCTGCTTTCATGGGCATGACGTACGGTTGTGCGAAGTGCCACGACCATAAATTCGACCCCATTCTCCATAAGGATTACTACCGCCTCCAGGCCTTCTTCGCCAACGTTCGGGCTCAGGATGATTACGTCCCTCTCACCGGCCCTGAACTGGACACCTATAAAAAGCAGCAGGCAGAGTATGACGCGAAGACGAAAGACATCCGTGAGGCCATGCGCGCCCTGGTTGCCCCTATCGCTAAAGCCGATCGTGACGAGTACATGCACCGCTTCTCAGAAGGTACGCGCGAAGCCGTGAATACCCCGCCCGAAAAGCGCACGCCGTATCAGGCCCTGCTCGCCTTTCAGGGGTTGCCCCAGGTGACCTACGCCGATGCCACCGTCGCCAAAAAGTTAAAGCCCGAGCAGAAAAAACAGTTTGATGAACTGGCCGCGAAGCTGAAGGAATTCGATTCGCTGAAACCGCACCCGCCAATGGCCCAGACAGTCATCGACAACGGCGTCGAGTCACCCAAAACCTTCGTCCTTGCGGGCGGCTCCTGGAGCGCTCCGAAGGAAGAAGTTCAGCCCGGCTTCCTATCTATCCTTGACCCGACGAATGCGAAGATCCAGCAGCCCGCAGGTGTCGAAAGCACCGGCCGCCGGACCGCATTGGCCAACTGGCTGGCGGACCCCAAAAATCCGCTCACCCCGCGCGTCATGGCCAACCGCATCTGGCAGGGTCACTTTGGCACAGGTCTGGTCGCCAGCAGTAGTGACTTCGGTCTGATGGGCGATCGCCCTTCTAACCCGCAACTGCTCGATTACCTCGCCTCGTCTTTCGTAGAAAACGGCTGGAGTATCAAGAAACTTCACCGCACCATCATGCTTTCGAACGTTTACCAGCAGTCCTCGCTCACACAGGAAGCCGCCGCCGCTGTGGATCCCGATAATAAGATGCTCTGGCGCTACCCCCGCCACCGGGTAGAGGGCGAAGTCGTGCGTGACGCCATGCTTCTCACCAGCGGTCGCCTCAACACGAAAATGGGTGGCCCCGGCGTTCGTCCTGAACTTCCTGAAGGCGTGAACACCGCAGGATACGCCGGATGGGCGGTCGACAAGGACGAAGCTGAAGCACGCCGCCGCAGTATCTACGTTTTCGTCAAGCGCGTCCTGACCTATCCGATGTTCGAAGCCTTCGACGCCCCCACGTCCGAAGAGAGTTGCCCGCGCCGGTTCGCTACCGTGGTCCCGTCTCAGGCGCTCACCCTGATGAACGATAAATTCGTGCTCGACTGGTCCCGCGAGTTCGCCGGTCGCGTCCTCAATGACGGCGGCCTGACCCTTGGTCAGCAGATCGAACGCGCTTATCATTTAGCGCTGTCGAGAGCCCCTCAGCCTGATGAGCAGAAGACGGTCTCTGCCTTCCTCGCGAAGCAGTCGGCGCTGATCGCCGATCGCATGTCGCGAAACGAAAAGGTTCTGTTGCCCGACAATTTGCCGCCCGGCACTGAACCGGCCAAAGCAGCAGCCTTCGTGGATTTCTGTCACGCCCTGATGAGCTCGAACGAGTTCCTGTACGTAAACTAGCGGAGCTTCTGAATCGACATGCTGAATAAACTTCGCCACCACTGGAACGTCTCCTCCCGCCGCGAATTCTTCACCCGCGCCGGCAGCGGCCTTGCCGGCATCGCCCTCGCCAGCATGCTTTCGGAAGACGCGCAGGCCGCCGTGGCCGATCCTCTGGCCGCCAAAACCCCGCACCACAAGCCCACCGCTAAATCAGTCATTTTCCTCTTCATGGAAGGTGGCCCCAGCCATGTCGACCTCTTCGACTACAAGCCCGCCCTCATGAAACTCGATGGCCAGCCGATCCCCGCGTCCATCGGTAAACCTAAAGTGACCGCACAGGGCAGCCAGGACAATAACCTGATGGCGCCGCGCCGCGTCTGGAAACAGCGCGGCCAAAGCGGCATGTGGGTTTCCGACTGGTATGAAAATATCGGCGCGCACGTCGACGATATGACTGTCATCCGCTCCTGCTGGGCAGATGGCATTAACCACGTTGGTTCCGTCTGCCAGATGAACACCGGCTCTATCCTCGCCGGCCGTCCTTCGCTCGGCGCATGGGCCACCTATGGACTGGGAACCGCCAACAAGAACCTGCCATCCTTCGTCGTTCTAACGGATGACAAAGATCCGGTGGGAGGCACCAATAACTGGAGTTCCGGCTTCCTGCCCGCCGTTTACCAGGGCACCCAGTTCCGCCGCGGCGACACCCCGATACTCGACCTCAAGCCGCCCGCCACGATCTCCGACGAACAGGAGCGCAATCAACTCGGGCTGCTGCGCTCCATCAACGAAATCTGGTCACGCGATAAAGCCGACGACTCCGAACTGGACGCCCGCATCCGCTCGTACGAAATGGCGTACCAGATGCAATCCTCCGCCTCTGAAGCGGTTGATCTCTCGAAGGAATCCGAAGCGACCAGGAAGATGTACGGCCTCGACGACCCCGCCACCGCAGTCTACGGCGGCAACTGTCTGATGGCCCGTCGCCTCGTCGAACGGGGCGTGAAGTTTGTGGAACTCTACTGCGGCTCCGGCAGCGGCTGGGATGCTCACCAGCACATCGAAGCCAACCACGGCAAGTGGTGCAAAGCCTCCGACAAGCCGATTGCCGGCCTTTTAGCGGATCTCAAGCAGCGGGGGCTGCTGAATGACACCCTTGTAGTCTGGGGCGGGGAATTCGGCCGCACACCCTTTAACCAACAGGGTGACGGACGTGACCACAATCCCTGGGGCTTCACCATGTTCATGGCGGGAGGCGGAGCCAAACCGGGTCAATACATCGGCACCACCGACGAGATAGGAATGAGAGCTGCCGAACGGCCAGTCCACGTACACGACATCCATGCCAGCATCCTCTGGATGCTCGGCCTTGACCACATGAAAACCACCTACCTCCATAACGGCCGCAACGAGCGCCCGACCGTTCTCGCCGGCGAGGTAGTAAAGGAGATCTTTACATAACCACCAACCAGGGAAGGCGTGGCACCCGGGCCGCGTCGTCCCTGTGACCCGCCGGAACCGCCCCGCCAGTTCTGCTTCGTATAGAACGCCTTCCCACCTGACCCTCAGGAATCTCCTGAACCGACGCGAAAGAAACGGATGCGTTTGATGCGCAAGACCGCACGAGTCAGAAAACCGGCGTCACAAACTCGATTTATTCTTCTTTCAGCAACTTAGCCTCAAGAATGAACGTTTCTGCCACACCGCGGTGTTGATAGCTTGTGTGAGGAGCAGCACATGTCCGCAGCCCGCGCACATTTCCGAAGCACAACTGAAAGCCAACCGCGAAAACGGGACCTACTGCACCGGGCGCGCCAAATCGGATGCCGAACGCGCCTTGGCAACCTCCATTGTCGACGACCACTGGCGCCCCAACCGTGCTCGCGCCATCGAAGAGAACATCTTTGACCCGGGCTGACAGCTGGCGAAGACCTGCTCGACGACGCACTTAACCCAGGCACACACCTTTCTCGACCACGCCCGCGAGATCGCCCTGCGTTTCCATTACTGGCAACGTACCAGCGCAATCTGAAAACAATGTCACCGAACTGATCCTTCTCCAGGCCGAACGCAAGGCCGCCCGGAAACGTGCCCTCGAAGAAGCCATGCCCTCTTCCAACTCGGTGAATCCAAAGTGATGCGTTACGAGCCGTCCGCGGATGGGTTCGGATTTTCAATGGCCGAAATCCCCGGTTACGCCGATGGGGTTCGCCGTTTGAAAGAAGCCAGAGCGCTGTTTTGCCCTGCCGTCAAACATTCCGCAGACGAACACAAGGCCAGCGTGCCGTAGAGGATGTCTTGACTGATCCGCACAACGGAATCAAGCCGTTGAAGGTGCCTAACTCAGGTCGGGTCACTGGCCAAACCCCTCTGTTTCTGTCACGATAGGAGTTCACTTACATGTTCCGCTTTGAAACTGCGGGCGAGTCCCACGGCGAGTGTCTGCTCGCCACTGTGACGGGGCTCCCGGCCGGCATACCAATCAACCTCGACGCGCTGAATCGCGAACTCTGGCGTCGCCAGCAAGGCTTCGGCCGCGGTGGACGCATGAAAATTGAGACTGACCGCGTCTCAATCGTCTCCGGCGTCCGCCACGGCAAGACCATCGGCTCTCCTATTGGCATGATCATCGCCAACGCCGACTGGAAGAACTGGACCGAGTCGCTTCCTGTTGAGACCGGCGATCCGGCGCATCACAAACCAGTATCCCGTCCCCGTCCAGGTCACGCTGACCTCAGCGGGGCCATCAAATACGACTTCCCTGACGCCCGTTATATTCTCGAACGCGCCAGCGCTCGCGAAACCACCGCGCGCGTGGCCATCGGTGCGATCGCCAAGCAATATCTTGCCAATTTCGGCATTGAAATCCTTAGCCACGCGCTTGCCGTCGGCTGGAAGCGCCTCGACCGGGTCGCTACCTGGGAAGAAATCGTCGAACTCAGTAACAAGACTGAAGTTCTTCTCGGCTGCGTCGACCCCGCCACCGAACAGGAAATGAAGGCCATTGTCGACGAAGCATATCGAACCGGCGACACTGTTGGCGGCATCTTTGAAGTGGTGGCACACGGTTTACCCCCCGGTTTGGGTTCGCATATTACATGGGATTCGCGGCTTGACGGTCGCCTGGCGCAGGCAATTGTCTCCATGCAGGCCGTCAAAGGCGTCGAGGTTGGTTCAGCTGAGGAAGGCTCTCAAAGTTTCGGTTCGAAAGTTCAGGACACCATTCACTACAACCGTGAGGAGCGCCATTTCTTCCGGGGCAATAACCGCGCCGGCGGCATCGAAGGTGGCATGACAAACGGCGAAGATCTCCGCGTTCGTGGCTTTCTGAAGCCCATCTCCACCCTGCGCCGCCCGCTCGAATCGGTCGATCTCGAAACCCGCGAGCCGTCCAAAGCGGCCTACGAGCGCTCCGACGTCTGTGTTGTCCCTGCTGCCGGCGTCATCGGTGAGGCAATGGTTGCCATCGTTCTGGCCGGCGCAATGCTTGAAAAATTCGGAGGCGATT
>JAUZEU010000670.1 GCA_030838885.1 Bryobacterales bacterium
GATCCTGGTTCGGATCAAAATACCGACCACAGGATCCGCCACCTCGGTCGAGTACTCGACCGTCACCCGGATCGCCACCGTCTCGCCACCGCGCCAGACCGTGGAAGGCTCGCCGTTCTCGCCCAGCAGTTCAATGCTCCTGAGTGCCGCGCGACCATCCCCGTTGCGCATGGCCGGAGCCAGCCGGGCAATCTGTCCAACACCCGCTGAGCGCAGCAGGATCGCGACATGCCGGCGGTAGAGTGGCAGGATTTCCGCCGGATCCCCGCGCAGCACCAGTTGCCCGTCGTTCAGCCACCAGATCTCATCGGCGCACCTTTCCAGCAGCGGCTCGTCGTGCGTGATCAGGACCAGGGTCGCGCCCGCTCGCCGCAGGTCTAACATCCGGGAGATAGTCCGCGCCCTGGTGACTGCGTCGGCCCTGGCCAGCGGAAACTGCATCACCGCGTTGCCTGCTTCTGCGGGCAAGGGATCATCCGCCCACTTGCCCCGCAAACCTTCTTCAATCACCCCGATGATGGAACCGTCCGGAGCCGTCAAACGCAATGCCGGGAACTCGACCATGCTCAATCTTCGCGCAGCGCCACCATTGGGTCGATCCGCGATGCTTGCCATGCCGGCCCTGCCGCCGCCAGCCCCGCGATCACACCCACCACCGCAAATACGATCAGGTAAGTGGCTGTGTCCGTGGCGGTGAGCCCGAACAACAGGCTGCCGATCAACCTGGAGGACGCCAGCGAGAGCGCCGTGCCGAGCAGAAGCCCGGCCAGAGCAAGAACTCCCGCCTTCCGCAGTACGAGCCGCACGACATCGGAGCCCATTACACCCAGCGCCATTCGGAGTCCGAGTTCCGCAGTCCTCTGGCTGACCATGAAGCTCATTACCCCGTAGACACCCGCCATTGCCAGAAGCAAGGCGAGCCCGCCGAACGTCCCCGCCACGAAAGTCCGGAAACGCGGGGCCGAAATCGACTCCGCCACCATATCGTCCAGCGTCGTGAACCTGAGCGCCATCTCGGGATTCAGCTGATGGGCGGCGTTGCGGACAGCTTCCGTCAGTGCGCCTGGCGCTCCCGTGGTGCTCACGATCACCTGCAGTTCGTTCGCGTGATAAGGATGCTGTTCGAGCGGGAAATAGAGCATGGGACCGGGCGGCGTTGCCGGAGAGTCCTGGCGCACATCGCCCACCACCCCGACGATGGTCGTCGGCTGCATGGACTCCTCGTCCAGACCGCAGACGATCTGGTGACCGATCGGGTCTTCCCATCCAAACGTCTGCCGGGCCAGAGTCTGGCTGATGACCGCCACACCCGGCGCGCCGTATTGGTCTCTCGCGGTGAAGTCCCGGCCCTGGAGTAGCGGCACGTGGAGAGTGGAGAAGTAGTTCGGGCTGCTCAGAGAGAAGCTGGCCTCCGGCAACTTTGTAAGGTCCCGCATGGTTTGCCTGCCAACCACCGCATAATAGCCATCCGAGCCATACTTGCCGGTCGGCAAACCCATCACTGCCCCGGTTGCCTCCACACCCGGCAGGCTCGCGAGCCTGGGCAGAAGCCGGTCCACCATCGCCTGGCCTGTGCCGACGTACTCCAGCTTCGTCCTGGCCGGCGCGTGTGCGTGCATCACCAGCATGCGCTCGGGCCGGAAGCCCATCTCTGTGGCGTTGAGCGCCAGAAAACTGCGGAAGAACAGCCCCGCCCCGGTGGCCAGCACAAACGAAAGCGCGATCTCCGCCACCACCAGCGAGTTCCGCATCCGGTGCGAGCCGCCCTTGAGTACACCGCGTCCGCCGAATTCGGACCGCGACGACTGAATAGCCGGTGCCACTCCAAACAGCAATGAGGAAGCGAGAGAGAGGCCGAAGGCGAACAGCAGCACCGGGTAGCTGATATGGATCTCTTCGGCGCGCGGCAGATTCGCCGGCGCGAAGTGCAGCAGGGCCCGTGTCCCCCACCAGGCAAGCACCACGCCGCCCACGCCACCCATCACGGCGAGCGCGAGGCTTTCCAGCATGAGCTGCCGGACGATTCGGTTCCGCGTTGCGCCCAGCGCTGCCCGTACGACGATCTCCCGCGTCCGCACGGTGGCGCGGGCAAGCAGCAGGTTGGACACGTTCACGCAGGCGATCAGCAGCACCAGGAACACCGCACCAAGCAACAGATACAAGGTCTGCCGCACCGGGCCGACAAGCTGATCCCGCAACGGTGAGACCACGAAATCCTTCTTCCCGCCAGAAATCTGAGCGGCCAAAGTCGTCAGGTTTGCCTGCGCCTGCGCAACGGAAACCCCGGGCCTTAGCCGCGCGACGACCCGGTAGTTATAGGCGGTGCGATGCAGATTCGCAGGAGTGTCAGGGGCAGGCAGCCAGATCTCAGCCTTGTCCGGAAACGCCGCTCCGTTCTGCACGCCCGCGATCGTGTACGACCGGTTCTCCACCTGCAGTTGCTGCCCCACCGCATGCGCCGCGTCACCGAAATGTCGAGCCGCGAACGCCGCGCTGACCACGGCACCAGCCCGCTGAGCCCGGCCAAACACAGTGAAGAACTGAGGATTCACAAACCAGATCCCCGTAAACTCCGCGCGTCCTCGAAGCTGCACCCCGATCTCGCCACCGTTATAGAGGCTGATCGCATCGAAGACCCGATTCGTGCTCCGGACATCCACATAGTCCCCGCCGCTGAGGCGCGGCGTGAGATTCGCCCGGCCAGCCTCCTGCGTGGACAGCGTAACGATCCGGTCCGGTTCGGGGAATTGCAGCGGTTCCAGCAGAATGCCGTTCACGACGCTGAAGACGGCGGTGCTGGTTCCAATGCCAAGCGCGAGATTCAGCCCGCAAAGCAGTGCAAAGCCGGGGTTTCTGTGAAGAGTTCTGAGCGCCTGACAGAGTTTGAAAAGCATGACTGAACTACGGATCAGGAAGGAAAATGTTTGCGGAAAGTTTTAGCCGGCGGCGGACACGGGCACGGCAAGCGGCACTCTTGCCAGGTCAAGCCACAAACCGGGGGCGATGTTCTGAACGAAAGACAGAGATTCGACTACGAAGGTGCGTGAGCCCTGGTATTCCGCCCACTTCGCGCGGGCAATCCGGAGAGCTTCTTCCACGAACTCGGGATCCAGGTTCTGAGCGATGGTGATATGAGGATGGAAGTCGAACACGCACTTGTGTTTCAGAATGCCGCGTTCCAGCAGGTCATGCAGGGCGTGGATGTCGCGCCGTCCTTTGGCAATCTCAACATAAATAACGTTGGAAACGGGGAAAATCTGCACGTCTCCTAACTCGATTTCAATGGGAGGGAACAGCCTGCTTTCCTCTGTAAGCTCCTCGATTGCCTGCTTCACTTCACCGTGCATGGGCCGCGGTGGAAGGATGGTGACATGAGCATGTGGACTACACCCAGGGTCAAGATCGAGGCGAAGGCGATCGAGAAACGACGCAAGCGGGTCGGGTAGATAGCTCACGAGCGCAAACTGACCGAGTGTGCGCCCGCCCCCACAGGGCGAAGACATTGCTGACATCATTTTACTCACGCGTTCGGGCGGTTACAAATAGAAGGGTCCTATAGCCTCTATAGCGAAAGCTGGCGGGTAGGCTTTTCGGGGAACTGCGAGGCCCGCCTGAGTACATCGAACCAGAAGGGCGCGCCGAAGGAAACGGCACCAACTGTAAGAATCCACCCTATGAGACGCGCCAACAATCCGGAAAGATTCAGTTCGAGCGGTGAAGCAGTGCAGCCGGGCAAACGACCGGTCTGCCGCAGCGTATCGTGGCGGCTCACTCCACGATCGCGGTGTAAAAGAGCGCCACAGCAGATAAACAAAGGCCACGCCGGGCGCCGTTTCGGGAATGGCCGGACTGAGGCGCCTTTACTTGCCCCAAGCAATTGACTACACTGGAAATAGCGATATTTTCGTTGCACGTGATTGGGAAAGCGTTGAACGATCGCTCCGTCCGGCTCAGGATGCTCTGGGATACGGCTGTGTTAAACTTCTAATTCCCGGAAACATTGTCATGCCCAAACTAAAGACCCACAAAGGTGCGTCTAAACGGTTCAAAAAAACCGGGACAGGTAAGGTTGTTCGCCAGCATGCATTCGCTCGGCACATCCTGACGTCCAAGGCGCGTAAACGCAAGAATAAGCTGCATACAGCGGTGGTCGCGGACCCTTCGGACCAGGCGAAGTTGCAAAGAATGATCCCGTACTAGGCTTCAGTCTCTCTTTTCAGAGGCAGGAACCAGAGGATTCAATCGCGAGTGAACGGTGCCACCGCACGTGCCCGATTCGCCGCAGGAGTTGCTGAAACCAGCGCTCCCTAACCAATACATCAGGAGATGAAAACGTGCCAAGAGTAAAACGTGGTACCAAACGTCGGGCAAATCGCGCCAAAACGCTGGAGCGCGCGTCCGGTTTTTTCTTAACGAAAAGTAAGCTGCACCGTTCGGCACAGGAAGCTGTCGAACGCGCCCTCAAGTTTGCCTATACCGGCCGCAAACAGAAAAAACGGCAGTATCGTTCTCTCTGGATTGTCCGGATTGGCGCCGCTGCGCGCGAAGCTGTGGGCCTTTCTTACAGCCAGTTCATGCACGGCCTCAAGATAGCTGGAATCACGCTGGACCGTAAGGTTCTGGCGCAAACAGCCACCGCTGATGCATCACAGTTTGCGCTGCTTGCTGCGCAGGCGAAAGCGGCTCTTGCCAGCCCTCCGCCCGCAGCCTCATAATTCATAAATAGAAATCTCTTTCCAGTTGCAAAGAACCACTTGCAAAAAACCAGGCACACAAAAATGGCAATGATCGATCAGGAACCGGAAGTCGATACACTCGGTCACCTGGAGGAACGCATCCAGAAGGCGGTGGAACTGGTAACCCGGCTCCGCCAGGAAAAGGAAGCGGCCCTCCAGGAGCTTGCGGAAACGCAGGCCGCCTGGGAAGAGGCGCAAAACTCTAACCAGAAACTCAGTGACGAACTGGAATCTCTGCGCGCCGAGCGTAAGCAGGTTCGCAGCCGTCTGGAACGTTTGCTGGGCCACATCGACACGCTCGGCGCCGAGTAACTCTGCTTCAGAAGCATGGTGCTTCTTTCATGCCTAAGCAGCCCATTCGCGTTCACATCTTCAATCAGACCTATACACTGCTCGCCGATGGTGACGAGCGTGAAATTCAGGACGTCGCTCACGAGGTCGACGAATTGATGACTTCGATTGCAAATCGTGCTTCCTCGGGCGATTCCACCCGGATTGCTGTCATGGCGTGTCTTCATCTGGCGGATAAACTTCGTTCGGCCGAAAACAAGCTGCGGTCATACGAGGATAAATCGGGTAAGATCGCCGAGATGCTGGAAGCCGCGCTACTGGAGAGCTAAGGCCCGCCTTTCACTCGGTTTGCAGGCATCAGCCCTTTCAACCATTTTTCAGGTTGATGAGTCAAACTGGTTACTTGAGATCTCTATCTTCCCTTCAGATTGTATTTCTGGTCCTGTGCGCCCAGGCAGTCGCCCAGACCACACCTGCGCCGTTATCTGTATCGTTGCGCGGACTGATTACGGACCCCAGCGGCAGCGCCATTCCAGGCGCGATGGTCAGCGTCGGCAACAAGACCTCACAGAGCGATGCAGTCGGGCGGTACCAGTTCAGCGGACTCACAGCGGGCGCGTACACCATTCGCGCCACGGCGAACGGCTTCACGCCATACGAGCAGCAAGGCTATCAGATAGGCGCCGGGCGTGCTCAGACGCTCGATATTGCGCTGACATTGCAGGCGCAAAACGATCAGGTGACCGTCACCGCGACTGAAGCGGCGAAGGTGGATACAGATCCCTCGAACAACGCCGGCGCTCTGGTGCTTGAGAAGACGGAACTCGAGGCGTTGCCCGACGATCCCGACGACCTGGCGGCCGATCTGGCAGCACTGGCCGGGCCCTCCGCAGGCCCGAATGGCGGGCAAATTTTCATCGATGGTTTCACGGGCGGGCGGCTGCCGCCCAAGCAATCGATTCGCGAGATTCGTATTAACCAGAATCCGTTTGCGGCGCAGTATGACCGGCCTGGTCAGGGGCGGATCGAGATTCTGACCAAGCCCGGTACAGATGACTGGCACGGCGAACTTATCTTTCAGTTCAGCGACGCCGTGTTGAATTCCCGCAATCCTTTCGTCGCAGTGAAGCCCCCCTATCAGCGCCGCCAGTGGGAGGGCGAACTGGGCGGGTCATTAGGCAAGAAGACCTCATTCAAGTTCGACTTCGAGCGGCGCGACATCAGCGACAGCGGCATTATCAATGCGGTTACGCTGGATTCCGCTTTGAATGTCACGCCGCTCGCGATGTCTATTCCCACGCCCACATCGAATGTGGAAATGAACTTCCGGGTGGACAGGCAACTTTCGACGAACCACACGCTCACCGGGCGTTACACTTATGCGCGGGATCAGGTGGACAACCAGGGGGCGGGCGGATTCTCGCTGCTCAACACCGCGTACAACGTTCACAATTCGGAAGACACGGTGCAACTGGTGGAAACCGGCATTCTTTCCCAGCAGATGGTGACGGAAACGCGGTTCCGCTTTCGGCGGCAGAATGGCGATCAGGCTGGCGGCATTCTAGCCCCGATCACGACGGTGCTGGACGCATTCACAAGCGGCGGTTCGCCCGTCGGTGTGTCTTTCAACAATCAGAAACGTTATGAATTGCAGAACTTCACGTCGAGGGTTTCAGGGCAGCACTCGATACGATGGGGTGGCCTGATGCGAGGAGTAAGTGTCGCAGACCAGGCGATGCAGAACTACGCAGGGACATTCACGTTCACATCGCTGGACAGCTACCGCACCACGCTGCTGGGCCTGCGGAATAACCTGAGTGACGCTCAGATTCGTGCGATGGGCGGAGGAGCAAGCCAGTTTTCACTTTCCGCTGGGGATCCGCTGGCAGGGGTCAATCAGTTCGATTTTGGTTTCTTCGCGCAGGACGAGTGGCGGGTGCATCCAGGGTTGTCGCTCAACGGCGGGCTGCGTTACGAATTCCAGACGCACTCCAGTCAGAAGAGTGGTCTGGCGCCGCGTATAGGCGTAGCCTGGGCAGTGGGGCCGAATGCCGGTAAGTCGCCCAAAACTGTGATCCGCGCCGGCACGGGGATCTTCTACGAGAGGCTGAGCGAGAGCTATACGCTGGATGCGGAGCGGCAGAATGGCATCCGGCAGCAACGGTTCCTGGTTCAGAACCCGGCCTTTTATCCAGTGGTTCCGGCCGTCGCTTCGCTGCTGAGCGGGGCACAACCGCAGACGATTCGGCAGACCGATGCGCAGTGGAGTGCGCCGATGCTGTTTCAAATGGCGATTGGTATCGAACGCCAGGTGACCAGAAGGGTAACGGTCAGTTCGAATTACATTCACACGAGCGGCACACATGCGCTCCGGTCCCGGAATATCAATGCTCTGCTCCCGCTGACCGGGATCCGACCGTATGGAGGCGTGAACAACATTTATCTGTACGAGGCCAGCGGCGTTTACCGGCAGCACCAGTGGATAACGAATGTTACGGCGAGGGCAGGGTCGAAGCTGACGCTCTCCGGAGTGTACACGCTGGGCCACGTGATGAGTAACACGGATGGGGCTGGCACATTCCCGGTGAACCAGTACGATCTTTCAACGGAGTACGGGCGCGCGGCTTACGATATCCGGCACCGTTTTCAGTTCAATGGTTCGGTCGCGATGAAGTGGGGTTTGCGAGTGAGTCCATTTATGACGATCACGTCGGGGCGGCCCTATAACGTCACAGTGGGTAAGGATCTGAATGGCGACGGTTTGTTCAACGACCGGCCAGCTTTTGCGAGCGGAGGGCAGGGCTTCAATCTGACGCCGCTGCCGGGGCAGGCTCTGATTCCACGTAATTTTGGGGACGGGCCGGGACAGGTGGCCGCGAATCTGCGAGTGGGGAAAACGTTTCTAATTGGCGAGAAGCGGGGCTCGCGCGATCCCTATCAGTTGGTCTTTTCGGTGAACGCGCGCAATGTTTTGAACCATCCGAATTTTGGTTTGCCGACCGGGAATCTGAGTTCGCCCTTGTTTGGCCAATCGGCTACCCTTGCCGGCGGGCAGGGTGTTACGGGGACGCGGCGGTTGGATCTGCAGGTGCGGTTCGGGTTTTAAAGGGGCCTGCCCAAGAAGCGCCACAACCGAACTTCTGGCGGCTTCCATATCGTGGATTGTGCGGCACCTATATTGCCGGGAACACTGACGGACAAGCCTCCGCAAACCCACGCGAGATCACAACGAGACGTT
>JAUZEU010000752.1 GCA_030838885.1 Bryobacterales bacterium
CGGCCGGTCCCCCCCACTGCCGTCAGCATTGTAGTCGCCTCGGGGGTAAGACGCAGTGTTCGTCACAGATAAGGGCAGACCTGTCTGCATAATCATAGTCGATGAAAGCTGCCAACGCCCGAAGAGCAATCCTACGGCTCCCTTTTTCCCTTTAAAGAAAGGTATTTCCCAAACGCCCAGAAGGCTGGCCCTGCGAGATACGTCAAAGGCAGCCGCGGCGCGCTCCGCCCGCCGATCGGTGGCATCCTGATAAGCAGCTGCCTGGTCCGAATCCGCATCCGTAATTACCCTTCCCATTGTGTAGACTGCCTCGAAAGTGAAGCCTCCGGCAAAGGGACGTCTCAGGTGAGCTGTGCCTGCGTTGTAAATGGAATTAGAGCTCGACTCGATCCAGTCTATGCTGGAAAAGCTTGGGTTGTAGCCGTGGAAAACCCCGGACAAGAGGTCTCCCTTATAGCGGTTCACATTCACACTGTTGTAAAGCTTGTGGCCCGCGGAGCCTATATAATCCAGTTCCAGAATCCAACCTTTGTGAATTTCCTGTTGCGCGCCAAAGAACCAGTTGTGAACATAAGCCGTGGCGAAATTGGGATCAAAGGTCGACTCAATGGCTCGGATTCCGTTTATGCCATTGCGCGAATCGAGACCCTTCCGCAGTGACGGATCGACCGGATACCCCAAGTAAGGCTTGCTGGGATCACCCAAGCTGTATGTGAAGGTATTGCCGAACAGGGCACCCAGGTTGACGGTTGCGCGGAGAGGGGAGTTCGTGATGTAACCCCCATACCTTCCTGTCCGGTCGAACGTGATGCCGTAGCCCCCGCGGATCGCCGTTTTTCCACGGCCGCCCGGGTCCCAGGCAAACCCAAACCGGGGCGCGAAATTATTCTTGTCATTCTTATGGCCTACGTCTATATACTGCGCCGACGCGGTGGCCAAGCGCTCTGGAAAACTGGATCCTCGACCCAGAATCAAACCGTTGTTATGACCGTCCGCGTCCGTGGCCGGGGGAAAGTCCTCGTATCGCAAACCGACGTTGAGAGTAAAATTTCTTTTTACTTTCCAATCGTCCTGGAAGAACAGCGCGTATTCGATTCTCCTCATATGCCTGTTATTGGTCGTCGGGGTTCCCGTAACAGGATCCACCAGCCGGCTCATCTGCAGCGGCTTGTCATTAGCGAAACTGAGGACGTCGTTAAAAGTATAAGCCGGAATATAGTTGACCGAGTTGATCGAGTCCGCGGGACCCCGCCTGAATTCACCACCTACTTTGATCGAGTGAGATTCGTGTATCCAGGAAAAAATTTCCTGGTAGTTGATGCCGTACTGAAACCACGCCTGGGGATAACTGGAATCTCCGAAACTGGCGATCGGCGCGATGGTCATCAGCGGAATTTCAGGATGTGGAATGTCGGGCTGCCCACCTTCATAGCGGATGGTGCCGAACTTGAATTCATTGATCTTGTTCGGTGAAAAGATGTGCGTTTCGTTCAGGCCTATGAACAAGGAGTGTTCAAATCGGTTCCGGTTGAAGTCAGGCCTGGGTTTCCCGTCCAGAGAGTCGTTGCGGGCACGGTAGAAGGTCCCGAAGATCTTGTCTTTGCCGGGCCGAAGCTCATGATCGATCCGTGCATTGAATTGGTCGCCATAGCGGTGCGACGTAGGGGTGAACGAGGCGGCGCCATACGCTAACAAGCCCGCTGGCGGCGACACGAGACTGGAGTTCGGGGCTAACGAAGCAAAACTGGAAGTCGGAGTCACCGCCGCGGGGAAAGCCTGGAAAACTTTAGCGGCGATCGTATTGGGCAGGTTCTTTATAACCCAATCACGGAAGGCAGGCGTTTCTACGGTGACGACCGAGGAGCGGGCACCTGACTGCCGAAGACCCTCGTAAGAAGTGAAGAAGAAAGTGCGATTCTTAATGATAGGCCCGCCCAGGTAGTACCCGAACTGGTTACGTCGAAACACCGACAGCCCGTTGGTTTCAAAAACATTTCGGGAGGCCAGCGTGTTGTTTTGGAAGTACTCCGACAAACCGCCACGAAAGCTATTGCTTCCCATCTTCGAGATCACCTGAATGCGGGCACCGGCCCCGCGCCCATCCACGGCGGAGAAGTTATTAGAGACTACGCGGATTTCTTCGATGGAGTCGGCGCTCGGGGTAATATTGCTGCCATTGCTGAAGGGAGAATTAGTATTGGCATCATCTAAAGAAAACGTGTTTGCCTCCCTCCGTTGGCCGTTGGCGTTGGTCTGCGGGGAGGTCTCGCCTGAGAATGAGTCGGCTTGCGCTGAGGAAGTCCCTCGAAAGGTCCCGGCGAGTCCCCGGCCGGTGACGCCCGGCTGGAAAGCAAGCAGACTGAATACGTTCCTTCCGTTCATCGGAAGTTCTTTCAGCTTGACAGGCTCAATCCTGGCTGAGATCCGCCCGGCCTCTGTTTCCACCTGGCTAACTTCTCCCGTGACTGTGACTTGATCGATCAGGCCCCCGATCTTTAGAACGAAGTCGGCACGGACGGTTTGGCTGATGCCTAGAGCAACATCCGGTCGCTCGGCGGGTCCGAATCCCTTCGCCGCAACCTCCACGCGATAGGCTCCCGGTCCCAGATTGGGCACGCGGTAGAGCCCCTCGTTAGAGGTGCTGGCTTCGCGGACGACTCCACTGGCCACATCGGTTACGTGAACAACCGCTTCTGGAACGGCGGCGCCAGAGGGGTCGGTGACTACGCCCTGAATGGAGCTGTTGTACTGAGCCATGGCGGTCGAAAGGGTAATGCAAAACAGCAGAGCCCTTAGTTCAATCCTGTGTAGGTTCATGTTGCCTCGTGCAGCCACTTGGACGAGTTCGCCTGCGGTGACGGTATTTGAAAGTGCACTGATTAAATCACTCATCAGACCCAGTGTCAAGAAGAGAGTATGGCCCATGGCCTTGTGTCGTTAGCATGTGAGTTGTCTGGTGGAAATTAGCAAGTGAGTTGTCCGGTCGAGTCGGGCGGTGCAATCTGGCGGAGTGGAGCCGAGCCAAGGGATACCGATCCGGGAACGGAACGGATGATCAAACTACAGGACGTAGTCCTGAAAGCGATGGCGAAGAAGCTGAGCTGGGTAGCAGCGGCCGAGATCGCCGGAATGAGCGTGCGCAACATGCAGCGCATGCGGCAAAGGTACGTGGAGCACGGGTATAACGGTCTGTTCGACCAGCGCCGGGGCAAGCGAGGCATCCACCGGATTGAGTGGAGACGGCCGAACGGGTATTGGCGCTGTATCGGGAAGAAGTACAGCGACCGGAAACTAAGCCACTTTCACGGAGAAACTGCGGGACGTGGAAGGCATCTGGATCAGCTACAGCTGGGTGAGGCAGGCGCTGCAGGGGGCCGGACAGGTGACGAAGCGACCAGTACGATACCAGCCTTGCCCATGCCGAGTTCGGCCACGAGCCGCTAAATCCTCGCGGTCGACGGCTGAAGCGCCGGATTGTCCCAAATCGCTGTCGATAACCACGATCTGCTCCACTGGCCAGCCCAAGGCCACAGCATGCTGGCGCAAAGCATACTGGCGCTTTGTGCTCTCGGTGCTTTCGAACACCTGGCGAATGATCAATTGCCGGACAGACATCGTTTGCCGGACATACATCCGGACATACATAATAGATAAGCGTTGCGTTGGAGGCACCCGGCGTTCACCTTTTGATGAGCGTCTGTCCTCAGCGTTATTTATTGACCTCCAGTTGATGAGGAGCAGCTTCTCGCAAACAAGATGTTACTCACCTTCACCTCCTGACTGGCTTGGATACCGAACGGCATCTGGCTAATGAAGTTCTCCAGCGGCCGGCTTAGCCCTTCGCGCAGAGTTTCAATGAAAACTTAGTCAGGTATAATGTGCGGAGATCTTGTGACTATAAGGCTGGCATTGATTTTCATCGCGGCCTTCCAACTGGCTGGGGCGGACGACGGATATATCGAGTCCGGCGGCTGCGCAGAGTGCCATTCTCAGATTGCCGCTTCTTACTCCCGCACAGGCATGGCTCGCTCACTAGGTGTGGTGAACGCGGGAACGGTGGTTCCCCCCGGAACTTTCCGTCACGACCCGTCGGAACAACTCTTCGAGGTTTCACGCCGTAGCGGAAAGTCTTACCTGAAGCGCCAACAGACCGGGCCGGACGGGTCGCACGTCAACATCATGGAAGTGGAGATGAGGTACTCGATCGGCTCGGGCCTGCATGCGCGCAGCTATTTAGCCCAGATGCCTTCCGGTAAATTGATCGATCTGCCCCTCACCTGGTACGCCGAAAAGGGCGGTTACTGGGCTATGAGTCCAGGCTTCGATCGTCCCGACCATTCCGGCTTCAGCCGCAAGGTCACGGCCGCCTGCCTCTTCTGCCACACCGGCTACCTGGACGCCAGAGCGCAATTGAAAGGACGGCCCGCCGGCGTCGACTGCCAGCGGTGCCATGGGCCGGGTCGCGACCACGTGCGTGCCGTACGTGACGGGCAGCCCGCCGACGTCGTACGTACGTCCATCGTCAATCCGGCGCGGCTTTCGACGGAGCGCCGGCTGGAGGTCTGCCTCCAGTGCCATCTCGAAACTACCAGTCACAGCTTGCCGGCTTCTCTCCTCCGCCCCGGCCGCGATCGCTTTTCTTACCGCCCCGGCGAGCCGCTCGCGGATTACATTCTACATTTCGATTTCGCATCGGGCGCCGCCGCCCGCGAGAATGGGATCGACTTTGTCAGCGCGCCTTACCGCCTCGCCTTATCGGCCTGCTTTCGCGAAAGCCGGGGTGCCCTCACTTGCACGACTTGCCACAACCCGCACGACATTCCGCGCGGCGCCGAAGCAGTCCGCCAATACGACCAGGCCTGCCGTGGCTGTCATGCGACGCTAACGCAGCATGTGGCGCAATCCGGCTGTGCCGGATGCCACATGCCGACGCGGCGGCCATCCGACGTGATCCATGTCGGCATCGCGGATCACTTCATCCGTAAGCGGCCGCAGTTGGACTCGCGCGATCCGACCGTCGAGTGGAACGACAGCAATGCCCCGCCATATCGCGGCTATGTCGGCCTCTATTACCCTTCGACGCTTCCGGCGACGCCCGCCAATGAACTGGCGCTGGCGATGGCGCAAGTGAAACAGGATTCGAATCTGGCCCGAGGATTGCCGCAGCTCGACGCTCTGATCACCCGGCTTCCTCCGGAAAACGCAGAGTATTATTTCGAGCTTGCCGAGGCGTGGCGCAAATCCGGACGCCTGGACCGGGCGATCGAGCTATACCAGGAAGCTGGCCGACGCGAGCCGAAGGAGTGGCGATACGCCTATGCTCTTGGGATGACGCATCTCGCCGCCGGGCAGCCGGAAGTCGCGCGCCAGATTTTGAAAGGCGCCGCGGCGCTCGAGCCGGGCGAGCCCGACATTCTCAAGTCCCTCAGCTATGCGCTCGTGCAGCTCGGCGCCGTTCCCGAGGCCGTCGCGACCCTTCGCAAGGCGATCGACATCGATCCCGAATATGGGGAACTGCGCGTTAACCTGGGTTCGGCGTTGCTGAAATTGAACGATCTGGACGGGGCTGAGGAAGCGCTGCGCGAGGCGGCGCGGCTCAGGCCGGAGCTTGCCGCGACCCACGTTAACCTGGCCGGCGTCGTATCCCGCCGCGGCGACGCGGCCCAGGCGAAGTTTCTCCTCGAACGGGCGATCCGCTTGAATCCCGCCGAGGCCCAGCCGCACCACGGTCTTGCCACCGTCCTAGCCTGGATGGGCGATTCGGACGGAGCGATTCGGGAAGCTCAAATCGCGGTCCGGCTTGTGCCGAACTACTACGCAGCCCACCTCACTCTCGCAAAGTCACTACTTAACCGCGGCCGTCGCGCCGAAGCGGAGACCTCTCTGCGAAAGGCTGCCGAAAGCTCTGATTCGCAGGTTCGCAGGCTCGCTCTCGAATTACTTAACCGCTGAAGGCGATCAGCGATAGCTGGCTAACTGGGCGGCCGAGGACGCCGTCGTAACGCCCTGCGCGAGCGCCGCGAGCTTATGCAATCCCAGCGCAAGCGAATAGGCGAAGGAGAGCCACCGCTGAGAAGTTGATGGCCATTGGGGCGCGATGCGCGGCTCTACCCCACCCGGACACCTGTAATGCAGAGTAATGCAGAGCGCGCCCCGCTCAAGGGGGGCATCGCCAAGACCTTGGTGGTTTCGTTCCGTGTGGTAATGCGCGACGAATTCCCGAACCGCTGTGCGTAGTAATGCCTCGCTAACAGAATCAACCGTTCCAGACCCGATTTCTTGATGCTTCTGACGAAGCGTTCCGCGGAGCTGTTCAGGTTCAGCGACCGGAGCGGCAGCAGGACGGACTCCACGCCCGCTTCGGTCAGTGTCGCCAGAAATTCTTCTGTGAACAGCGGATCCCGTATGGATCTGGTAGCGCTTTACCTGCAGCAAACGGTCTTCGGCATCGGTCAGGTTGCAGGCAATCTGGTTCATCCATAATCCGTTTGCCCGCGCCGAGATGCCGACACGTAAACGCGGCGGGTGGATAACTCGATGAAGAACAGAACAAAGAAGCGCCGTAGTCCTTTTTGGGTCCAGACCTCCACGGTAAAGAAGCCGGTAGCTGCAATCTGGTCCCAGTGCCGGGTAAGAAACTCACGTTTCTGTACGAACCCGCTGAGGCGACGGCTCAATGGCGTTGCGCTTCAGAATGGCGGCAATCCTGCTGCGGGCCAGTTCGTGGCCGAGGTTCGGATTCGAAGGTATCCCCAATCCCGGTTCCCCATGGCCATACGACGACCAGTGCTTCCAATTCCTTCCCTGGTTGCCGGCCGACCCGGACTTCGATGAGCGCTGCCATCGTAATTTGCGGGCGATCAGTTTTCGATGCCAGTTCAGCAACGTGTCAGGCGTCGCAATCGTCGCGACCTTCTCCAGTAGCTTTCGCCCGAGCAGTGTTGCCCTGACTGCCAGGCCGCGGCGCTGGTCGTCGGTGAAGCTGAGGCGACGGTTGCCGAACTCAGCCCGAAGCACCCGGTTCTCTCGTCAGGGGCGAACAATGGCGAGTCCCTCGATGAGCTGAAAGTCGCTATCGTTGCTGACGAGTGTTGCGCTGAGGGCAACAGCCGTTGCGGCGATCCACAAATCATTCTCGTCGAGGGACAGCCCACGGCGCTGCTGGCCGCTCTTGACCCTGGCGTAAGCATCACCGGCGGCGGCAGGCACGGGCTCGCAATGCAACGCGGCAAATACGATGGCAGCCTTGGCTTCCAGTTCCGTTCGCCTCCGTCCGGCCACGAGCCTCTCGATTCCGAACAAGATCTCGCCTCGTGCAATGGCGCAAGTCACCACTTGGTCGTCGCCGCCCACCGAAGAAGCCACGCCGCCACAGCGGCATCGGCCCGCATCAGAGCGCTGATCGCGCTGGTGTCGAGAAGATAAATCACGATTCCGGATTCAGAAGAGGTCGACGGAGCGGACGGGAAGACGGCCGGCGGAGATTGCCATATCAAGCTCATCCACATCGGCTGAAGTGAGGTAAGGTGGCTCCTGCATTAACCGGAGGAGCGCCTGTGCGGAACCCCGCACGGGTTTCGCCGCTGCCCGTCACAAGCGAGCGCAGGCGATCAACGGCCAGTTGCTGAATGCTCATGCGCCGGGATGCCGCAATTCCCTCCAGACTCGGAACGAGTTCGTCCGGTACTTGAATGATCAGATTCACCATCGCGTATCCTTCCTCCCATTGTGCCCCATCCTGGGAGGTGAAAGATTGTCGCGATCGTGACCGCAGCCGGATCAGCAAGGCGGCGCCGTGCAATAGCGTGCAATGGTCGGCGGCATTAGTGGCAACGTTGGCATCCATAAGAAAGCGGAATCTGCAACTTGCGCATCCGTCGTGATGCCACAAGGAACGACCCCCTCTTCCGCCACCAAAACTTGCGTGATATGGACCTGGTCGTCAGCGAGGTGGCCATTCGGCTCGGCGATTTCAGGCTGCGACATCAATAGAATACGGCCGGATTGATATCGAAACGATCCGGATATCGTTATGAGCGATCTGCCACTGCAGAGGATGCCCGTGCTCCAGGCGTTGAACTCGCCAGCAGAGTAGATGACGGTTGAGATCCCAAAAGTGACTACAAATCAGGTGCGCTATAATCCCGGTTGCGACACAAACATATTGCTGTTCCCCTTGTACTCCTTTGCTTCTCGGCGGTACTGAACGCTCAGACGGTCAGATTCCACACGAATTTGGGCGATATTGATGTCGCCCTTACCCCCGCCGTCGCGCCTTTAACCGTCGCGAATTTCTTAAGTTACGCAAACAAGGGGACGTACACAAACACGATTTTCCACCGTTCGGTATCCGGCTTTATAATCCAGGGCGGCGGTTTTCAACTGCAGGGCAACAGCCGGGTTGCAAGCCCACAGGACCCGGCCGTCAAGAACGAATTCAACGTGTCAAACACGCGCGGAACCATCGCTATGGCAAAGCTGGGCAATGATCCCAACAGCGCCACCAATCAGTGGTTTTTCAATCTGGGTGACAATGGCGCCAACCTGGACGGTCAAAACGGCGGTTTCACGGTGTTCGGCAAAGTCACTAATAATGCGGGGTTAGCCGTAATGGACAAAATCTCGGGGCAGCCTGTATTCAATCTTGGCTCGCCTTTCGATTCCATTCCTCTCACCGGCGGTTACAAAGGGAATAACGCTCCCGTTGTCGCCGCTAACTACGTCACCGTAATTTCCATCACACAGTTGGTGCCCACCGTTCTCCCTGGCGGAGTTCAGAGTGCCGCCAGCTTCGCCTCGAGCAGCGATTCGGGTATCTCCCCTGTTGAGTTTCTTGCCCTGTACGGTCAAAACCTGGGGGCTTCAAGCCTTTCCACTTTGACCATTGACAGCAATGGAGCGGTCAGCGCAAATCTTACCGGCACGCGGGTACTTTTCGATGGTACGCCTGCACCAATGGTTTATACCCTGCCAACTCAACTCAGCGTCGTCGTGCCCTATAGCGTGGCAGGCAAGAAGACGGTCAAAGTTGTTGTCGAGTACCAGGGCTTTCAGGGCCCTGCAGTTGAGTTGCCCGTGGCACCCAGCAACCCTGCGATTTTTACACTGACCAGCAACGGCACGGGAGATGGCGCAATCATCCAGTTGGACGGATCGGTTGTGAGCAGCACGAATCCGGCCTCGCCCGGAGACATCCTCGAACTGTTTGGCGAAGGCCAGGGCGTTACGGCTCCCCAACTCGCTGATGGCGAACTCGTCGGCAGTACCTTGCCTCGGCCAACCAGCCCGATCACGCTACTTATCAATGGCCAAGTAGTTCCGACGCTCTATACCGGTGGCTCGCCGTCCCTTGTGAACGGTGTCCTCCAGGTGAACTTCAAAGTTCCGCAACTCGCGCCGGGCACCCACCAGATTCAATTGCAGTCAGGGGACCGGACCAGTCCCACTGGCGTCACACTCCAGACAAAGTAGGGCCTTCGTAGGTACGCTCTGGCTGGCCGCCCCAGCGTTTTCTCCCGCACGCTCCGGCCCAGGTCGCGGCAACAGTCCAGGGCCTGACCGCACTTCTGCTACTGCTGTTCTCTGCTGTGCTACGAGTTCCATTCGGCATAAACCAGACGGGGCTGCAGTCGCTCATCCGTTTTGTCGGGCTGTGATTCCTGATTTGAGATTTTCAGGGCCGATTCCCATTCAATATTGGTGTGATCGGCGGCGCGGGAGAC
>JAUZEU010000768.1 GCA_030838885.1 Bryobacterales bacterium
GCCTGGACAATGCGCTTATTCATCTTGGCGCGGCTGTCGAAAAGGTTGGGCGCTGGGAAACGCCTATGCGCCTGAATGACACCACACGCACGTACTTCGAAAAGCTGGCGAATATCAGCCCGCCGGACCAGGCTGCTCAGTACAAAGCCTTGTTCAATTCCAGCACCGCGGCTTCCGCCCAGCAATACCTGCGCGGGAAAGAGCCGGGCCTCTATTCGATGTTGCGGACCTCGGTGGTTCCGACCATGCTGAAAGCCGGAGTGGGGCTGAATGTTATTCCGTCGGAAGCGGAAGCCATACTGGATGTTCGCGCTGTGCCAGGTGAAGACATCAGCGCCTTCTACACGGAGATGGGTAAGGTGATCGGGGACCCGGCGGTGAAGATCGTTCCTCTTCCGCAGACCCGCCCGGCTTCACCGGCTTCGAGGCTGGACACGGAAATGTACCGCGTGATGGAAACAGCGGCAAAAGCGGTATATCCTGGCGCGGCGGTTCTGCCTTCCATGTCAACGGGCGCCAGCGATATGGCACAGCTTCGGGCTAAAGGCATTCCGTCTTACGGGGTAGGTCCGGCATCCACCGAATATGATTCGCTCAACTATCCGGCCCATGGCGATGTTGAGCGCCTTGCAGAATCGTCACTGTATCCATTCGTGCAGTACGTTTGGAAGGTCGTGTACGAAATGGCTGCCCAGAAAAAGTAGTGCTCTCTCTAGACGGCGGTTGGGGGATGGTTTTTCTCGACTACGATCGTGAACTTTGCGGCCATAGCTGCAAGCGCGCCAACGGCCGCGAGAACCGGTGCAAACACCGCGCCAACCGCGGCTACGGAGACGGGGATTTCCACGAAGGTGTTGCCGTTCTCATCCTTGATGATTACGCGGCGCACGTTGGCCTCGTGAATCAGCGCTTTCACTTTGTCGGCTAATTCGTGGCCAAACACTTTGATCTCTTCGACGAACGTATTGAGCGATTCCATTTGGTCTCCGTCTAAGTTACGCAGATCTGGCCGCAAAAGTTCAACCGCCGTACAGCGGGCGACCAGCGCGATTGGTTTTCGCGCGCAGCAGAAAACCTTCAATCGTGGTCACGTACAGATCAGTCAGGTCATCACCACCAAAAGCGCAGTTTGTGGGTCGCGTACAGGGGACCGGATGGGTCTCCAGCACCTCGCCTGAGGACGAAAAGACGTACATCATCGGGCCGGGTCCGCTGACCTCCCAACCGCAGCAGGCGATGATATTGCCTTCATTATCCAGCCGCATGCCGTCGATTCCACGGTGCGCGCCGAAGTCATGAAGAACCTCGGGGGGGCCGAGGGATTTGTCTTCTTTCACCGGGTATGCCCTCAGTTGCCGGTGTTCGGTGGGCTGGCGACCGCTTTGGGCTACGTAGAGCGTCTTATAGTCGAGGGAAAATAAAAGTCCGTTCGGGCGGGTAGTGTCAAAGGTGACGCGGCTAATAGCGTAAGTTCCATCTGGTTGGGGATCGAGCCGGTACACGGAATCGTGGGGCAGGTCTTTATGAGTCCGATCATCGCTCCAAGGGCCGGCGGCTCCTTCATAGAAAGGATCTGTAAACCAGATTGTGCCGTCCGGGTGGACTACGATGTCGTTCGGAATATTGAGGCGTTTGCCTTCGAAGTTATCCGCCAGAATGGTGACCGAGCCATCCACCTCATAGCGGACTACGCGACGGAGGTGTTCGATAGCACCGCCCTCGCAGGCGTGTAAGCGCCCCTGAGCGTCAAACGTCAGCCCGTTAGCGTAATTGGTACCTTCACGCCAAACGGAGACGGTGCCGGCAGCAGGGTCATACCGCATGATCCGACTTTGGAAGATCCGGGTAAAGAGCATCCCGGATCCATCCCATGCATTGCCTTCGGAGACCTTGCCATAAGCAGGGTCTAAGACTTCAAATTGCCACTGGGGCATTAGCGTGCCGCGAGGAGCGCCCGCAGACGCCGCGCCCGTTCGGGAGCACGTAACTGGCGAAGGGCTTTGGCTTCGATCTGCCGAATGCGTTCACGGGTGACATCGAACTCCTGGCCGATCTCTTCCAGCGTGTGCTCGCGCTCGCAGCCGATGCCGAAGCGGAGGCGGATGACCTTCTCCTCTTTCGGGGAGAGAGTTTTCAGGATCCCGGCAGTCTCGTCACGAACGTTGGATTCGATAACCGCATCAACCGGTGAGCCCACCCAACGATCTTCAATCAAGTCGCCAAGCGCCGATTCGCCATCGCGGCCCACAGGCGTTTCGAGTGAAACCGGGTCGCGGGAGATGGTTTTGAGCTTCTGGACCTTCTCCACAGGAATGTCCATCCTGCGGCTGATTTCCTCGTTGGTCGGAGTACGACCGAGCTCTTTTTCAAGCTCACGGGATGCACGCAGAATCTTATTCATGCTCTCGTTCATGTGAACGGGAATACGAATGGTTCGGGACTGGTCCGCAATGGCTCGGGTAATGGCCTGCCGGATCCACCAGGTGGCATAAGTGGAGAACTTGTAGCCGCGGCGATATTCGAACTTATCCGCCGCCCGCATAAGACCGATATTGCCTTCCTGAATCAGGTCGAGCAGGTGAAGGCCGCGATTGACGTACTTCTTCGCGACTGAGACGACCAGGCGGAGGTTGGCTTCCACCAGATCTTTCTTGGCGCGTTCGGCCTCCTGCTCCCCGTGGCGGATGACCGTAACGGTGTGCTTGAGTTCCTCAATTGAAGCGCCTGCGGTGATTTCCCGCTTCTTGATTTCGCGCTTCAGCTCGCGGATACGGGCTTGCTGGGCAACAGCATTCTTTGCCTCCAGCTTGCGCAGTTCGCGATCCAGATGGTTCAGTTCTTCCACTGCGCGCTCGATCTCACGGGTGAAATCGCGCCAGCGAAGCAGGACCCAAGGCACACGGCGGATCGCGAGAGACGTTTCCACCAGAGCACGGTAAAGCCTCATGACAAGCTTCTTACGCGCTTTCTTGTTACCGGCGGGGGCGACCTCCAGTTTTTCCTGCATCCCGATGGCTTTTTTATGGGCGTTCTGGATGTCGTTGAAAGTCTTGAGAATGTCGGTCCGCTTCTTCGAATCGGCAGGAGTGCCTTCTTCAATGTCGCCGCCGATATCAACGTAGTTATCGAGATCTTCCGAGTTCTTCTTCAGTGTTTCGGCAAGTTCAACTACCGCGAGTTGCACCAGAGCAGAACGGCTGATAGCCTTCTGCATACGCAGCTTGCCGCGCTCCATGCGCCGGGCGAGATCGACCTCGCCTTCGCGGGTGAGTAGCGGGACCGCGCCCATCTCGCGCAGGTAGACGCGAACGGGGTCATCCGTATAGATAGATTCTTCTACCTGTTGCTGGGGGTGGAGGAAATCCGCCTCGGCTTCGGGGTCGAAGAATTTAGTCGCTTCCTCGTCGAAATTAATCCCTAAAGGGGCTTCGTGCAAAAACTGATCGTCATCAGGATCCATGTATAATTACCTCCCCACCAAAAATAAACGCGGCAGCAGATGCACGCCAAGGCCAAGCATGTATATTGTTTTGTTAAATTTAGGAATGGCGAAATGCCTCAAGCCGCACTAGCGGGAAGGAGTTAAATAGTGGCGCAAGGCGCACAGTACTCCCAGCTACGAATTTTAACACAAAGATGTAGATATTAACCTTCAATTGTTTGGATGCGAACACGGGCGCAAGGTTCCAGAAGAAAGGAGGTGTGAAACTGTCCACGACCAATCGTTGCCACCCCGTCATCGCGTTTGCTGGAAAGTGTTGCAACTCGACATAAGGCCGGATTCCAGGCCGCGCTTGAACCAGCGCACCCGGTCTGCTGAACTCCCGTGCGTGAAGGTTTCCGGGTTGACGTAACCCCGGCCCGCGCGCTGAAGGCGGTCGTCACCGACGGCCGCAGCTGCCTGAATGCCGGCGCTCACATCCTGATCATTGGTGATCTGGCGCTGTTCGGTGGAGTGACCCCAAACACCTGCAAAGCAGTCGGCCTGGAGTTCCAGACGGACAGAAAGAGGATTCACCTGACCTGGGTTTTGCTGTTGCAGACGGCGCACTTTGGGTTCAATCCCCACCAGTTTCTGAACGTGATGACCAATCTCATGCGCAATGACGTATGCCTGGGCAAACTCGCCGGGAGCGCCGAAGCGGGTCTTCAGTTCCTGAAAAAAGCCAAGGTCGAGATAGACCTTTTCATCTTCGGGGCAATAAAAGGGGCCGATCGCAGTCTGAGCTGTACCGCAGCCGGATGGAAGCGCGTCGCGGTACAGCACGAGACGCGCATGCCGGTACCTGGTATTGCTCTGTTCCGGAAGGATACGGTCCCAGGTGTTCTGCACGTCGTCAAGCACAAAAGACACGAATTTAACTTCCATGCTTTCGGCGTTGCTTCTGACGGTATCGGGGCGGCTGCGTGCAACGGGCGCTGTGGCAGAGGGACCACCTGAGAACAAGCTGAAAAGGTTGCTGTGGAAGACCAGACTCAGCAATCCGATGATAATGGTGCCGCCGATTCCGAGGTGCACTCCGCCAAATCCGCCGCCTCCGAATCCGCCGCCACCAAAACCACCTCCGCCGCTCTCATCGCGACGGTCTTCGATATCGCCACTGGTGCCGCCCGGCGTCCATTGCATGCCGCTGCGCGTGCAAGTGGGGGGCCATCGCACGCACGAGTGGTGATACAAATGAGATGCATGATCTTGCGTCTGCAGATTCCAGTCGGGTTCTTATGGCTGGTGGCAGCTACAACCAGCCCTGCCAGGGGTGTTGAGACGGTTTGGGACGGCGTGTATACGGCCGCTCAGGCAGCCCGGGGCGAGAGCGTGTACTCCGCCGAGTGCAGCCGGTGCCACAAAGATGATCTAAGTGGGTATCGCAACGCGTTAATTGGCGAGCGATTCATGGATAGCTGGCGCGAGGACCGGCTTGAGAGCTTCTTTTCCCTGGTGAAGAGAACCATGCCACGAAATGCACCAGCGAGTCTGAGCGATGGTGACTATCTGGACGTGGTGGCCTATGTACTGCAGGCGAATGCGTTCCCTCCCGGTATGAAGGAGTTGACCTCCGACGCACTCGGCGATATCAAGGTGGAGGGCAAGCAGGGTCCTCAGGCGGTTCCCAATTATGCCTTGGTCGAGGTGGTTGGCTGCCTTGTGCAGGGTGCAGGCGGCGAGTGGTTCCTGAGCGATGCGACGGAGCCGGTCAGAACGCGCGATCCGGGAGATTCCGCTGGCACCGACATGAGTGCGATCGGCCGTAAGACTGCGGGTTCGCACCGATTCCGGCTGCTGGATGCAGATGTGGTTCGGCCGGGGCCGAAAGGATCTCCGCTTCCCCAGGGACAGCGAGTGGAGGCCAAGGGGTTTCTGATGAGGAAGCCGGGGGACGATAGTATCAATCTGACCTCGCTTCGATCCTCAGGGTCAGCGTGTGTTCGCTAGCAAAGACATTACTTCGGGTGGGTAAACCGGATCTGCAAGCAAGATTGAGGACGCCGTTACAGTGACCCCCCACGAAAAATCGCCATACGATTCCTTCGCCTGGTTTTATGACCGTTACTGGGCTGTGCCGTTTCAGGAATGGCAGCGGCCTGCGCTGGATAAGTTATTGTTTTCAGAGCTAAAGCCCGGCGCCCGGATACTGGATCTTTGTTGCGGGACCGGGCAGTTATCCGAAGAACTCGCCGCCCGCGGCTTTGATGTGGTGGGGATCGATTCCTCAGAAGAAATGCTGTGCTTCGCACGCCGTAAGGTGCCCTGCGGCGAGTTCCTGTGCGGGGACGCGGCGGACTTCACGCTGGAGCGGCCAGTGGACGCGGCGGTTTGCACGTTCGACAGCTTGAATCATCTGGTATTGCCCGGCGCGGTAGCACTCGCTTTCCAGAGCGTGCATGCCGCGCTGAAACGTGGTGGATGTTTTGTTTTCGACGTGAACACCCCGACTGCATATGGGCGTCATTGGGACCAATCGGCGTGCCAGGTCTCGGACGACCACGCTTTCTTTTTGCGCGGGGGCTTCGATGCGGAAACCAGGACCGGCACTACAATGATCACGATGTTCCGGCTGTTTGACACCTGGCAACGGTCCGATGTCGAACTGCAGCAGCGGCCACTGGAGATCGGGGAAGTGGAATCACTCCTGAGGGCAGCGGGTTTCGCCGGGATCAGCAGTTACCGCGCGCCGGAAGATCTCGGTATGAATGATCACTATGGCGAAGGACGTGTATATTTTCGCGCGTGCACGAGCTTGAAAGAGCCAGACGAGTTGTAATTGTGGCGGCTCATCCGGATGACGAGGTGATCGGCGCCGGGGCGCTGCTGCCCTACTTACGGGACGTGCGGATTATACATACGACTAATGGCTCTCCGCGAGATCTGGGGGACGCGATGCGGAGCGGGTTCGTTACCCGCGAGGAGTATGCCTTTGCGCGAAGGCGGGAATGCGAATGTGCTATGACAACCGCTGGTGTGCCTCCGGGAAGCAGCACTTGTCTGGGCTACACCGATCAGGAAGCAATTTATCATCTGGACGAGCTATGTGGGCGTTTGGCGGAAGAATTCGCTCGTCTGGAGCCGGACGTGGTTCTGACGCAGCCCTATGAGGGGGGCCACCCGGATCACGATGCAACTGCATTCGCGGTAGACCGGTGTTTCGCCTGGTCCGGTCAGGTGTTTGAAATGACTTCGTATCACTCATGCGAAGGGGAACTGGTCACGGGCACATTCCTGCCGGGAGATGAAGCCGTGGCGATACGGGACCTTTCGGAGCAGGACGCAAGCCGAAAGCAGAAGAT
>JAUZEU010000775.1 GCA_030838885.1 Bryobacterales bacterium
CTTTATCCGACGGCGCTCTTTGAGAACCCGAACGTAACAGCTCTTACGAAGCATTTGCGAGCGACATTTCCCGAGGCCTGCACGGAGTTTGCGAGGCCTGCGGACAAGACGACCGCCGCGACAGCAACAGCCACGCCGGACCCGATTCTTTGCCTCATCACAGAGCTCATTGGTCCGCACCTCGCCGGCGACTGGAAGCCGGAGTATGCAGAGACGTCCTTCTTCGACCTGGGGCTGGATTCAATCGTTCTGCTGGACATTCCCGATGCGCTGGAGCAGAGGCTGGGCGTGAAGATATATCCCACAGTCCTGTTCGAGCGGCCCCACGCCGCAGCACTTGTCTCTTATCTTAAGGCGGAGTTTCCGGAAGCATGTGCCCGGTATGCAGGCCAGATTTCCCTGCCTCCCGGTCCGGTGGCTCAGGAAGCCATCAGCAAGGTCATTTCTGTGTCAGCGCAACGTCCCGAAGTGTTGTTGCCCCGCTGGCTTCCTGTTCGTCCCGATGTCGTACCTTCGTCGTCCAGTGCAATCGCTCTCCTCGGAGCCGGAGAGGGCGCTGGTCTGCTCGAACGTCTCGATGTCGAGTTGGGGAGCCGCGTCCGTTTTCGCGGGCGCATCGAGGAGTTCAGCGTTGCACTTGAAGCCGGCCTTACCTGCGACGAGGTTTACCTCGTTGCCGTGGATCACGACTTTGCGTTTTCCGTGGTAAAGGCGCTGATCAAGGCCAACAGACTGGGCACTCCACTTGCGCTGAGGGCGCTCACACTGGATTGCTTCCGCGTGCACGAGGAGTTCCCGCGCGAGGATGCTGCACACGGCGTTTGGGGATTGCTGCAGTCGCTGTCCCGCGAGTACCCGCAGGTGCAGGTCGCGCAAATCGATTTCCGCAGCGGCGACGTAATGAGTGCAGCCGGTGACTGGATTGCGATGGCACTGGCAGCAGCGCCAAACCGGACACTGCGCGCTATCCGCGCGGGCCGCAGCTATCAGCGCGCTTTATTGCCTGCGCGATCTGCCGGGGAGGGGACGCCGGTACTCCGTCGCGGCGGGACCTATCTGGTGGTCGGTGGCGCGAGCGGCCTGGGCCTTGAACTCGTTCGCCACCTGCGCCGGAACTACGGAGCCAGGGTAGCCGTAATCGGGCGCCGTCCGGAAAGCGCCGAAATCATCCGCACGCTTGCGTCGGAGGGTGAATTTGGTCGCGACGTTCTGTATCTTTCGGCGGCGGTGGATGACGAGCCGGCTTTAGAGCAGGCCATCGGGGTGGCTCGAGCACAACTCGGCGAACTTCGCGGTGTAGTCCACTCTGCAATGGTGCTCGAGGACTGCCGTTTGGCGGAAATGGACGAAGATACTTTTGCCCGTGTATTACGGCCCAAGGTGGCGGGTACTCTCGCACTGGCACGGGCCACGGCCGGCCTTGATCTCGACTTCGTGCTCTTCTTTTCCTCTGCTCAGTCTTTCGTCGGCAACATTGGCCAGGCGAATTATGCGGTCGCCAGCGCGTTCATGGATGGATTCGCGGGCGCGCTGCGCATGCAATGCCGCTATCCGGTGGTCGTCGTCAACTGGGGCTATTGGGGCGAGGTGGGCGCCGTTGCCAGCGAGCGGTACCGCCAGCTGATGGCACGGCAAGGTGTGCACGGGCTCAGGTCCGCAGACGCGCTTGCCGCGCTCGAAGAAGTGCTGGCCTCGGGCTGGGAGCAGGCGGCGATTGTTTCCGCGGAAGAAGCGGTGCTTGAAGAAATGGGCCTGGACCGGTCGATGACCGTCGAACGGGCTCCTTCGAGGCAGACCACACATCCGGTGCTGCCCGTGACGCCAGTGGCGCACGAGGACGCCCAAACCTTCACGGAGACCGAAGTGGCGATGACCCGCCTGCTCGAGGTGACCCGAAGACGTGTGGGACAAGTCGTCGCCGAACTTTTGGCAGGAAAGCCCGTCGATGAGGCTCTGACTTCCGGCGCTGTGGCGTCCCAACACGCCCGGCTGGTGCGCGTGCTTCTGTCTTTGACGTGCCGGAACGCGGGCGACGGTTCAGCGCTGAGCCACGCGGAGTTCGCCACCGCGCTGGCACAGATCCGCGAACAGTTCCCTCTCCTCAGGCCACTTTTGCCGCTGCTCGAGGCCGCCGTTTCCGCATATCCAGGTGTGCTCGCAGGTAAAGCTTCGGCAGCGGCCGTGCTCTTCCCTAACGGCGGCGTTGACCTGGTCCGGCCCGTCTACGGGCAAAGCGCCGTATCGCGTTTCTACAACGCGCGAGTGGCACAGGCGGTACTATTCCTGGCGGGCCACCACAACGGACCTCTGCGAATCCTGGAAATCGGGGCGGGCACGGGCTCGACGACGATTGAAGTCCTGAGCGGGCTCGCGCGGGCAGGCGTGGAATGCGAATACTGGTACACCGACCTCTGGGACAAGCTGGTCAACGAGGCCCGGTCGCGGCTGGGTCCGGAGCACCCGAACCTGCGCTTTGCATTTCTTGACGTGGGGATTGATCCTGCGGCGCAAGGGCTCCGGGAGGAGTTCGACGTGGTCATCGCAACCAATGTCTTGCACGCCACTAGGGAACTGCACGCAACACTGCTGCACACGAAGAGGCTGCTCCGCCCCGGTGGAGCTTTCGTCCTGAACGAGAGCGTTGAGGTGCAGGAGTACTCGACGTACACGTTCGGCCTGTTGCCAGGGTGGTGGAACGCGTCCGATCCGCACAATCGCCTTGCCGATTCGCCGCTGGCCTCGGCATCCATTTGGCCCGCCCTGCTGGGCGACGAGGGTTTCGTCCAGGTGCAGTCGCTGATACCCCCCGACTCATCCCCGGCGGCCATGAGAGCACAACAGGTATACCTTGCTTTTAGCGACGGCGAGATCCGCACAACGGGCGTCTGTCAGGCGCCCATTCAGGCACACGCCCAGATGCCCACACAGGTACCAACCCAAGTAACTCAGGCACCCACACAGACGCCTGACCGCTATGGACTGCCGAATGCGCTGGCAGACAAGCTGCGACCGTTTGTGCCCCTTGAAGCGCCGCGCGCCAGGCTCGTGGAGACCTTTAAGGATCATCACGACAACATCTGGGTCTTTCTGAACAGCCCGCCCGCGAACATGTTCACCGAGGAGTTCCTGGGTGAGTTGTGCGCCACACTGCAGAGCGCGGCCACGCTGTCCGCGGCTGAGGGGCGTCTGGTCTACCTCTCGCACTTCGGCGAATACTTCTCGCTCGGCGGCGATCGAAGCGAACTGGTTCGCACGGCGGGCGATGCCGAGGCGGTTGCAGCGTTCGCGGAAAAAGCGCGATCTTTGATCCGGCTGATCACTTCCCTGGATGCACTGGTAGTGGCTGTCGTCGATGGGACGGCGCAGGGCGGCGGCCTCGAGACGCTGCTGGCAACGGACCTACAGGTTGTGCGCACCGGCGTGAAACTGGGACTGCCGGAAATCAAGTCGGGTCTAATCCCGGGGATGGGTGGTCTCACTTATCTGCAGAACCTGATCGGGCGCGCCAGAACCAGGCGGCTGGTGATGCTCGGCGACCTTATCGAAGCCACAGAGGCGCACGAGTGGGGGCTCATTTCCCACGTGGCCGCCGAGCCGTTCGCTGCCGCGCTGGCCCTCGGTCAGGGGGTGAAGAATATCGAGGCGGCTCTGTATATGAAGCGAATGCTTCGTCGCGAGACCGCGGAACTGCTGACCGCTGACATCGACGACTGGGTTACGTACATCAAGCGGCACGCGGAGTGGATCGATACCAAGCGGATCTCGAACTCGAGTTTAGTGGTGACGGCTCGGGCCGCCATGTTGGCAAAGTGAAGGAGATTCTTATGGAAATGATGGTAGAAGATATGGTGACGGTCGGCAAAGATGCCCTCGTTACGAGCCGAAAGCTCACACCGCTGAAGTGGTTGTCCTGCCCGAACCGCGCGGAGAACGTGAAGGCACTGTGCAGAGTGAATGGCTCCAGGCACCTGCTGTTCGCGAGCCCCTACGTTCTCGCCTACTTCGCGGCCATCGGGCTCCAGTTCGCGACCGGCAGGCTGTGGGCGAATCTGCTGCTCTCAGCCACATTGGGGCACCTGCTTTATTGTCTGTTCGTATTGCATCACGATTGCATGCACAAGAGTGCATTTCAGAACGACAGATTCAATCGCATGATGGGAAGGTTCTACGCGCTGGCTTTCACGATGACGTTCACGACGAATCGCGAGACCCACGCGCGCCACCACGCGCATACCGCCGATCCCGATCAGGATCCCGACGAATACTACTTCTCGGCCGGGCTGAAGGATATTTGGCCGCGCATCTGGCGCTATTACGAGTGGTACACGCGCATTTCGCTCACGAAGTATGGCACGAAGGTGCGGCTAACGGTGCTCGCCGAGCAGATGGCCAACATCCTGTTGTGGCTGGTCGTGCACGTTGTGGTGATTAGCCAAGGGCTGGGTGTGAAGATGCTGTTCATCTTCTGGCTCCCCATCGCTTTCGTAGCGTTCGTCATCAATCCAATTACCCGCGGGTACGAGCACGCGCCTATTACCCTGTATCCTCAGGGCGACCCGCGCAGACGCGACATGAGCAAGAACGCAATCACGGTCAACAATCCGGTATTCGGCTGGCTGTGCGCGAACATCACATTCCACGTCGAGCACCACTCCGTGCCACGCTGCCCTTTTTACAACCTGCAGAAGCTCCATCACCTCTTCCAGGAAGAGCGCATGCAATACCTGGTCGCCCCGTTCCCGTTGTATCGGATCTGGAAGGGAAGGAAAATGCTGCAGGGAATGACTACCAACGCGGACCCAATTTATGATCCCGCGCTAAGCGGGA
>JAUZEU010000785.1 GCA_030838885.1 Bryobacterales bacterium
AGGTATGGCGCTGAAGAAGGAGGTTTTCAGGGAACTGGATTCGATCGCTAAACCCACCTGCATTCTGGCGACGAACACGTCGACGCTCGATATTGATGAGATTGCGTCCGCCACGGCGAGACCGGAGATGGTGGTGGGGCATCACTTTTTCAGTCCCGCGAATGTGATGCGATTGCTGGAAGTGGTACGGGGGAAGGCGACGGGCAAAGAAGTGATTGCCACGTCAATGGCGCTGGGCCGGAGGCTGAAAAAGGTCGCGGTGCTGGCGGGAAATTGCCATGGGTTTATCGGGAACCGGATGATCCACGTGTATTTGCGTGAGGCGCAGTTTCTGATTGAGGAAGGCGCGTCAGTGGAGGAAGTGAACGGGGCGCTGTACGATTTCGGGATGGCGATGGGGCCGCTGGCTATGTCGGATCTGGCGGGAATCGATGTGGGATGGCGGATACGTGAGGAGTCGAAGCATTTGGAAAAGCCAGGGGTGCGCCGTCCGCTGGTAGCGGACAGGCTTTATGAGATGCGGAGGTTTGGGCAGAAGACCGGGCGGGGATTTTCGTGGTATGACGAGGGCCGGAAGCCGACTGCCGATCGTGAAGTGGTGATGCTGGCGGAGGAGGCTGCGGCCGCGAGCGGGATTACGCGGCGGAAGGTGGACCGGCAGGAGATTCTGGAGCGGTGTTTGTACGCGCTGGTGAATGAAGGCGCGAAGGTGCTGGAGGAAGGGATTGCATTGCGCGCGGTGGATATCGACGTGGTGTATATGAACGGGTATGGGTTCCCCGCCTGGCGCGGCGGGCCCATGTTCTATGCGGATACGGTGGGGCTGGATAAGGTGCTGGCGCGGGTAGAGGAGTTCGAGAAGGTTCACGGACCGGATTTGTGGGCTCCGGCTCCGCTGCTTCGAAGGCTGGCCGAGGCAGGCAAGACGTTCAACGGCTAAGATCGTATATCTGCTTATGCTTGTGCGCTGGCTCTTTGGCTTATTGATTCTTCCGGGCGGGATTTGTGTTGCGGCTGAACCAGTGCCCGTGATTGTGTACCAGGTGCGTATGGCTGTGCAGGCGGGCGACTTCAATCTGGCCCGGCAGGACCTGAAGCAGTTCCGGGCTGCCAGGGGTGTTACGCCGGCATATGTTGAGGCGCTTTCGTGGGTGGCCCGCGGGGAGCTGGCTGCGAAGAAATATGCGGCTGCGGAGGAGACTGCCGGGGAGGTTCGGACGATTGCTCTGGAACAACTGAAGCGTCGCAAACTGGATGCGGATGCGAATTTGCCAATGGCTATGGGTGCTTCGATTGAAGTTCAGGCGCAGACTGCCGTGGCACAGGGGCGGCGTGATCAGGCAGTCACTTTTTTGCGAGCGGAGGCGGCGCGCTGGCACGACACCTCGATTCGCGCGCGTATTCAGAAGAATTTAAATTTGCTGACCTTGGAGGGCAAGCCTGCTCCGGCGCTGGATGTCAGCCATGCGGTTACGGATATCAAGCTGCGGAATCTGGAGCAGCATCGGGGGCATCCGGTCCTCATGTTTTTTTGGGCGCACTGGTGCAGCGATTGTAAGAATGAGAGCGCGGTGATTCAGAAACTGCAGCAGACGTATGGGAAGCGCGGGCTGGAGGTGGTGGCGCCGACGCAACATTACGGGTATGTGGCGGGTGGGCAGGATGCTCCGGCGGATGTGGAGACGCGGTACATCAAGGCGGTTTTTGCTCAGTATTATGCGGGAATTGGTGGCGTTGAGGTGCCGCTGAGTGAAGAGAACTTTGGGCGGTATGGTGTTAGCACGACACCTACGCTGGTATTAGTGGACGGGGCCGGGGTGGTGCGGCTTTATAATCCCGGGAATGTTAGTTATGAAAAGCTGGCGGAGAAGGTCGAGGCGTTGCTGAGTAAGCCGGGTAAGTAAGTCGCGATTGTCTGCGGTAGACGGCCAGGGCTGAGAGGATTACGGCTGCTGTGCCCAGGGCGAGTTTCAGCTCGAAGAGCCAGATGCGTGTAACTTCGCTGGTGGGGACCACGGCACAGACGATAGCGAGCACCGTAACGGCCCAGCCGGAAATGGCGCTGAGCTTGTTACCGGCTTTCCAGGCGCTGCCGAAGATGTAGAGAAACGGCAGGAAACCTGAAATCACCATGAGGGACACGGTGGTCTGGTAGGCAGCCTGCGCGGTATCGCCTAACTGGACGGCGATGAGCAGCACGGAAGCGAGCGCGCCGAAGGTGAGGATGGAGATCCACGGCGTGGCCCAACGCGGATGGATTCGCGCGAAGGGTTCGGGCAGCAGGTGATCGGCGCCGGCGGCGAAAGGCATGCGGGCAACGCCCGAGGCCAGGCTGCCGAACTGTCCTATGGCGGAGCAGAGCACGAGGGCCGCAAGGCAGGACGAGAGCCAGGAGGCTCCCAGAATCTCGCCTGCGGCCTGGCCGGTTTGTGCGAGGCCATTCAGGTCGCTGATCTTCTCCGGCGCGAGTACGACAAGCAGTGCGGCCGTGGACCCGGCGTAGAAGAGGGTCGTGAAAACAGACGCGATCCAGGCGGCACGGGGCAAATCGCGCGCGGGATTGCGCATCTCGGCGCCCATTAGCCCGGCTACCTCCATTCCTGTCATTCCGTAGGCGATCGAAGCCCAGAAGTTCACTGTGCCCCAGTTGAAGTCGGGGAGAAGGTGAAAGTGGGTTGCGGAGCCTCTTTGCTTCCAGATCAGGAAGGCGACCACGGCCAGCATGATGCCAAGGGTCCAGGTGGAGATAGCGCCCAGGTTCTCTGTCCATTTGCCGATCTTCATCCCGACGATATTGGTGCCGAGGGCGATCCAGATGATCAGGAGTGACGCGGCGACGAGATACATGCGGTTGTTTGCCAGGGCAGCGTAGCGTGAGCCGAGGGTAAAGACTGCGGCGCTGGAGTAGAACATGGCGGCGCTGGGGAACCAGATCACCGTGCTCATCCAGTAGATCCAGAAGCAGAGGAAGCCGTGCCAGGGGCCGAAGTCGCGGCGGCTCCAGAGGTACATTCCGCCTGCGCCGGGGTCACGGGCGGTCAGGGCGGCGACGGCGATGGACAGCGGGATCAGGAAGAAGAGCGCAGCCAGGAGCCAGAGAAGGATGGAGCCGGAACCGGCGTGGGCGGCGGAGGCGATCCACCGAACGCCGATGATGCCGGCTATGGCGAAGAGCGTGAGATCGCGCGCACCAAGTTCCCGGCGGAGGCCAGGAGTAGCAGGTTCCATGCTCAAGACCAGATCATAGACTACTTCCGGGTTGCAGTTTAGAATCGCGAATGTGATCAAACCAGCCCTGCTGCTCACGGCAGCTGCTATCGCGATTGCCAACTCACAGGGCACCAGCCGCTTCCATGCCCCGTGGGTGAGTTGCTTTGACCAGACCGGGCAGTTTGTGGGTCCGAAGATAGTTCGAACCCATGTCGTCGGGTCGCGAGACGGCAGACTTCGCGGCTACGCGGAGATCAGCGCTGAGGCGGTGGGGCCCCTGAATTGCGGAAACACGATTCGTCTGTTTATCTCTATCACAAACAACACTGTCCACAGACAACCCTACAAACTTGTGTTCTCCCAAGCGCCCTCGATCGAAGATGGCACGGCGAATTCGCTCGGACCGGTGGCGTGGTCACCTGACGGCCGTTGGCTCGCTGTGGAGTTCGGAAGGTGGTTTTATGCATCAGACAATGCAAGCCAGGAACTGCTGTTGTACGACGCCGTAGCCGGTACCACCAGCAGACCAGACGTAATTGGGCTGATCGAGCGCGCAACTAACAGGAACTGCACGCTTCACCTTTGGTCGGTCGGGGGATTCGACGGCTCCCGAATTATCCTGCGGGTAGCGGACTGGCGGGACGAGGAAGGCTTGGGCAGCAGCTGTATCGGAGCAAACAGCGAATGGCTGTATGACCCAGCGGGGGACAGTGCCGTTCCACGACCTCCGGTGCAATCTTGCGTAAGTTGCTTCTGTATCGATTGGCACGATTCGGAGTTTAATCATTTACGGTTCTCCGGTAACATTGGCGGGCGGTTCAGCACAATCTTGTGCCGAGACCAGGAGGCAAGCCATGCCGGAAGATCCTTTGAAGAAAGCGCCCTCTCGTACCCGTGTACCGAATGTTCGCAAGGTTCCTCCGCTGAAACAACCGGAGAGCACGCCAGCACAGCGCCCCACGGTATCTGCCGGTAATTTCGCGCGGATCACCGACACGGTCAAGTGGAGCGACCTGCTGGACAAGATACGCCCGGTGCTGCCTCGCGAGTTCCGCGTAGAAGTTCGCAGGCCGGACGACCTTGCGGTGTTCGATGTAATCCTGCAAAACCTGAAGCTGGGTTCTGCTCCCGGAGTTGCCCCCTTTGTAGTACGCGAGACTGCGGGGAACCCGGCGTACCTGATCGTCGAACTGCCCGCGCAGAGTTTCGGGGAGCAGGCGTATCTGGATGAGACCGGGCCCGAAGTACCCGCGGCGCCGGCCAAGCCATTTCCCGAGAGCGGGCCGGTGGCCAGGAACATTCCGGGGGCCGCTGAGGCGATTCCGAATCTTCCGTCAAGCAAAATCCGCATGGCAGGGAAGAGCCGGCTGGCGTTCACGATGCCTGCGGATCTCGCGCAGATGCCGCTCACCGTGGACGCGATTATGGCTGCCATCCGGACATGGCCGCAACGGCGCGATGTGCTTGCCGCTCCCGAGCCAAATGTCAGATTGGTGCAGGGCAAGGGCCTGACCGGCAGTTGGCTGCAGGCAGTGACGGCCTCTGATGACTGGCGCGCGAAATCGATTGCGATCACGTCGGCGTTTCAGGCAGCGACCAGTGCGGATGCGGTGAGGCTAATCTTGGATGCTGCCGTGCGGGTGGCGAATCAGTCGGTGTCCGCTCTGACTTCGGGCGCGGATGATGAGAGCGCGGGAACCATCGACAGGCTCGTGGCCGGGGAGATTGATGCACTGGCACGGAACATTCCTGCACTGCAGGGCGGCGATGCGCGCGCACTTGCCATAGGGGCATTATCGGCCAAGGCTACGGAAAGTCTCGCGGCAAGCAGGGTCAGCCTGGGAGACGATCTTACGGCTGTGGCTAAGGTGCCGTTTCTGCCTGTGGTGCTTGCCCCACATGCACCGGCGTCGAACGTAACCGCACTGGAACTGCCCTACAGGCTGATTGTGACGCCGATCGAATCGGCTCGCTGGCTGCATTCGGATCAGCCGGTTACGGATCCGCGAACCGGGCGCACGGAGTTGTGGCACACGCGTT
>JAUZEU010000790.1 GCA_030838885.1 Bryobacterales bacterium
TCTGTAGTGGCAACGCTCCCTATGATGTGCGCCCCCAAACGCACCGGAATTACGATTTAACCGTAGCGAATCAGCTCCCCGCCTGAATCCGCGACAAGCGCCATGTCTGCTACCGAAACCAGCGATACCTGCAGCGACCCGTAGACCTGATTCGCGGCCGTATCGAAGAATGCGATCTCACCGATTTGCAAAATCTGCGCGGTTTTCAGCACGGAATCGCGCACCGCGTCACGCCCTTCCACCATCAGGAGCGAGCGGCTGAGTTCATAGAGCTTCGCGATCTCATTTCTGCGGGTGAGAGCCTCTTCGGCACGGGTTTTGGCGCTCGCTGACAGGTGGCTGGCCGTCACCGCCGTCACGAGGAATGCAAACAGCGCGATCCAGTTGGCCGGCTCGGCGATGGTGAAAGTTCCCAGCGGCGGAAGGAAGAAAAAGTTGAAGACCAGAACGCCTGCGATGGAGGTGAAGATCGATTCCCGGAGTCCCCATCTCGTGGCGGCGGCCAGTACTACGAGCAAGAAATAGAGGGCCGCGGTTGTTGCATTCACAGGCACGAGCCAGCGCGTGATTGCCACCAATGCGAAGAGCGCGGCAAGACAGGTTACGCCTCTCGCCACGAACAACATGGATTGTTTCATCTGTGCCGGGCACCAGAATAGCCGATACCGGAGGACTTAGAATGGAACTGGAGGCAATTTGCATTCCCACAACCACGGAACTGCGTCCGGTCGTGTCCTGATCTGGTCTTTGTTTGCAACCAGCGCCTTCGTTGTGTTTGAACTGGTGGCAGGCATTCGGGCTCACAGTCTCGCGTTGATTTCGGATGCCGGGCACAATGCCACCGATGCTTTGGCGTTGCTGCTGGCATGGTTCGCCGTCTATCTGCAATCCAAACCGGCGGACGAATCGCGAACTTTCGGATATCATCGGGCCGGCGTACTGGCGGCATTTCTGAACGCGATCACGCTGATTCTGCTGTCAGTCTGGATTTTCTACGAGAGCTGGCTGCGGCTGGTGAATCCCGGACCGGTAAATGACTCAGCGATGCTTTGGGTAGCCGCAGGCGCGATGGCGCTGAATGGCGGCATCATGTTTGGCCTGCACCGCACGGGCGACAAGGACATAAACATCCGCGGCGCTTTCATTCACATGCTTGGCGATCTGCTGGGTGCGGGTGCAATCGTGGTGGGCGCGCTTGTGATACACGCGACCGGGTGGACACGCATCGATCCGATTCTGTCTTTCCTGATCTCTTTCCTGGTGGTCTGGACGGCATGGGATATCACCCGCGAGTCGCTCAACATTCTTCTGGAAGGAATGCCCCGCGGAGTGGATCTGCAGGATGTCGCTGACGCGATTCGCAGCGTGGAAGGGGTTCTGGATGTGCACGATTTGCACATCTGGTGCCTCGGCTCGAATTCCACCGCGCTCAGCTGCCATGTGCTGATTGAGGATATGCCACCTTCGCAGAGTGATTCAATCTTGCACGGGATGAATCACATGCTGGGCGATCGTTTTCATGTGCACCATACGACTGTGCAGTTCGAACATATGAGCTGCGCGATTTCCGATACCGGATGCGTGATTCCGGTGAGCGGTGCGCATCACCATCACGACCATCACCACCACACCCATTAAGACGGCCGGTTTAGTATCTCTTCGTAGTAAGCCTCATACTGCGGAATAATCCGGTTCGTGCAGAATCGGGTCAGGGCCGTTTGCCGTGCGGCTGCCGCCATCCGCGCATGAAGCGGCTCATCCGTAAGCAACTGCAACGCGCGCCCTGCCTGCCCCTGCACATCGCCCACTTTCCCGAGAAACCCATCCTCGCCGTCGGTAATCAGTTCGGGCACGCCACCCACACGCGTGCCTATGGGCGGAACCCCGCAGGACATGGCCTCCAGCGCGGCCAGCCCGAACGACTCCATCTCACTTGGCATCAGCAGTACGTGGGCAAGGCGGATAAGCCGTTCCACATGGTTCTGCTTGCCCAAAAACGACACATGCTTCTGGACGCCCAGCTGCGCGGCGAGATGCTGCGCAGGGCCTCGATCCGGGCCGTCACCTACCATCAACAGCCGCGCATCGGTATGCTTGCGGACTTCGGCCAGAATCCTGATACAGTCGTTCACCCGCTTCACCGGACGAAAGTTCGAGAGGTGAATCAGCAGCTTTTCACCATTGGGCGCGAACTCCTCAATGCCTTTCCGTTCGGGATCGGGTGCATAGGTGGAACAGTTCACGAAATTGTAAATGACCCGCACCTCATTCGTCACGCCAAAAACTTCGACCGTCTGGCGCCGCAGATCCTCGCTGATGGACGTGACGCCATCCGACTGCTCGATGGAAAACTTCGTAATCGCGAAGTAAGACGGGTCGATACCAACCAGCGTGATGTCCGTTCCATGCAGAGTAGTGACGAAGGGCAGACGCCTGGTGGCAGCTGTCATCTGGCGGGCCAGCATTGCCGAGATGGAGTGGGGGATGGCGTAGTGAACATGCAGCAGATCAAGGTTGTAAGCCTGAGCCACATCCGCCATGCCGGAAGCCAGCGCGAGGCAGTACGGCGGGTACTGAAACAGCGGGTAATTCGAAACTTCGACCTCGTGATAGTGGATGCGCGGATGGTTGGGATCCAGGCGAATCGGATTCGCGTAGGTAATGAAGTGGACCTCATGCCCCCTGTCAGCCAGTTCCAGCCCGAGTTCTGTGGCGACGATGCCGCTGCCTCCGTAAGTGGGGTAGCACGTGATCCCGATGCGCATGAAGGCTATCTGATGTAAAGGAAGAGCGTGTGGCTTCGGCCTTCTCCGTCATCGGCGATGGTAATGGTCTTGGTAGGCGTCCAGCCGCCGATGCCGAAATCATGCGCCACCACCCGGGTGCCCTTCTTCAGTTGCGCCTCCAGCAGGGGGCGGGCCTTGATGTTCGATTCCGGCAGCAGGTAGACCGTGATGAGGTTGGCGGACGAATAATCCTGCTTCAAAATGTCGCCGTGAATGATGCGCGCGGTTTGCTGCAGCCCGAGCTTGCGGATTTTCGCTTCGCTGGAGATGTAAAGGTCGCCGTCGAGTTCGATCCCTGTGGCGTCCGCATGGTATTTCCGGGCGGCCATAATGACGATACGCCCGTCGCCGCTGCCGAGGTCGAACATCTTTTCGCCAGGCTTGAGCTGGCCGAATTCCAGCATGCGCTCGACAATGGTTTCGGGCGTGGGGTAGTACGGGGCCAGTTTTTCGCCGGTGGGCGAAGCGTTAGGGGCCGGAACCACCCCGGTGTCCTGCGCGAGGGCTGAGACGGCAAGAAGAGCGACGAGGGAAATACGGGAGAGCGCTGGCATGGATTCCTTTATTGTCTATTGTCGGTGGCTGTGGCCCGGGGGGCAAAGACGTGTGAAGATCCGGCACAAACGTGACGATCCCGCGACCTGAGTGACCATCCCGCGACATGACCAGGCCTCGGTGGCTTTTCAACCAGGCTTGTGAAAAACTCTGTGGAAAAGGGTGCCGTATACTGCTTAAGCAATCAACTGGCAACGGATTTGTAACAAATTGCACCGTTTTTGAGCAACCGTTTTGGGATCCATCTAAGTACCTGATTCCGAAAAGGATCAATACCTATATCCCGCAATTTTCGCAGCTATACCCACACTTTAGTGAGTGGCTCGGCGGCGTGGCAGAGATCGCACGCCTCCGCATCGGCAAAATAGCTTGCTTCCAGGCGAGCGAGGTAGTAAAGAGGAAGTGCCCCGAAATCGTGCGCTCGCGGTATCGGCTGATAGACGATGACGGCAAGTCCCAGGACGATGGCCCCAAAGCTTTCCAGCGTGGCTTTCAGGTGGGCCAGATTTGTGCCGGAGTGCAAAATATCGTCAACCAGCAGGATCTGCTCGCCGGGTTGCGGCTCGATGAACGGGCGGAACCGGTAGGGCTGTCCGGGCGCTTCCCGCTCCGCCCAGTAGGCCTTTTTCGCCTGCAACGCCTCGCATAGCCCGTAAGCTACCGGCAAGCCTCCGGTAGCGGGGCAAACGATGGAAAGCTCCGGGATGACCGTCCGGATTTCCGTGTTCGCGCGAAGCATCCGGCTCAGGCCCACCGTTAGGACCTTTGCGTGCTGATAGTGGCGCATGGCGAGCGGCACCTGCAGGTATTCGTTGGAATGCGAGCCGTTCGGGTATTCAAAATGGCCCTTGCGCAGCGCACCGGTTTCGCGCAGTATCCGGACGACATCTTCCTGTTCAGGCAGCAGCTTCATATTTGCTTCTCACAAGGATACAGGGGTACTGAGGGTCGCCGGATCGGGCATTAATCAGAGAGAACTGCTATAAGCCGGACCTATCAAGTCCATTAATTCTCTCCATGAAACTTTACGAAACTATTGCCGGGCCAAACACACTAATACAGTAGATGCAACGGAATGACGAAATGGGGATGCAAATGCCAAACTTAGAGTCTCTTCGGAACGAAGCGCTGTTTGCAGGCGCCCTCGACCCGATGACACTTCGGTTTCAAATCGTTGAATACGACAAATTTTCCGGGGAACTGCTCAGTATTCCCGGCGGCGATCTCGGTTTTGAAGAGGCGGTTATGACAACCGCCGGTCTGATCGAAAAGAATCAGGATTCGCACTTCTGTCTGCAGCCCGTCGGCTTCATCCAGTAGATACATTATTTCAACGCTCGCAGCACTTCCGTCGCGACGGCGCGTACTTTCGGGTCCGTCGCTTCCGCAGCCTGCTGCAATGTGGTCCGGGATTTCGGATCGATCCGAACAGCTTCCAGCAGCTTCAGCTTTGCTTCCCCGGGCTCGCTGTGTGCGGCGAGGGTCACCCCAAGATTCACGAGTGCCATGGCGGACAGCGGGTCAGCGTCCGCCGCGTTTCGGAATTCGCGAATGGCTGCGCCGGGGTCGCTCAGCGTTAAGAAGACATTGCCCAAATTATTATGTGCCTCCAGCATTTGCAGTCGCCGGGAGCGCTCATAGATCCTGCGGGCCGCTTCCGGGTCGCCTGTCTTTCTCAACGCCACGAACCAGGCTGACTGCGCAATTTCGCTCGACGGGCCGATGCGAATGGCTTCTTCATATTCGAATCGTGCGGCGGCAGGTTTGCCGTTCTGGGCCAGCAGGTTGGCGAGGTTTATATGCAGGGCGGGCAGTTCCGGTTGTAGCCGGACTGCCTCGCGAAAAGCTGCCTCAGCTCCTTTGATATCCCCTGCGCGTGACAGGATGTTTCCCAAATTATTCTGTGCCGCAGCGCTTTCCGGTTCAAGGGTCAGGAGTTTGCGAAGAGTATCGATCGATTTCCCTGTTTGGTTGCGTGAGGCTTCGGCTAATCCGAGCCCGTACAGCGGGCTGGCCTCTAACGGCGCAAGCTCTGACGCGTGTTGCATGGCATCCGCAGCGAGGTCAG
>JAUZEU010000809.1 GCA_030838885.1 Bryobacterales bacterium
ATACTTGTTGAGGAATGTGCCCCGCACCGAAAACTCGGCAGCCCGATACCGCTGGCGCTCAATATTTTCGAGGGTGTAAACGTTATTTGAAGTGTTCACGATGTTCTGGGCGAAGCTCAATCCACGGCTGCCCTCCCGTGAGGTGAGGTTCAATCTGCTATACACATTCCAGCGGAGCCGCCGCTCCGCGGAAAAACTCGTGATCGCGTACCGCGGCAAACGAAAATCATGCGGTTTTGCAACAAATCTGGTCTCCAGTGGTGCACTCAGGGGCAAACCGCCGGGTGTATAAAACGTAGTGATGCTCAACTGCTCCTGGTCCAACGTCAGCATCTTTAGCGTGATGGCGTCGTAAAAGATACCCCACCCGGCCGACAACTTAGTTCCTCCCAGCCGCTTCGGAGCCCAGGCCGCTGCCAGCCTCGGAGCTGGTGGAGCGCCCTTTGTATACTGATCCCATTGTGTTCGAAAACCCGCCTCTATCGTTAGATCGGAAACGGGATTCCACCTGTCCAGCGCGTAGCCATAATTCTCAACATTAGTTCGGAAGTGACGCGGGTCTCCCAGAAAGTGCACATCCCGCACAATCGAGTTGTTCGCCCGGACCACGCTGAGGTCATGCCGGGTAATGAGCTCGTCCAGATTGCTCCGTTCGACGGTGGCCCCCAGTTGGATCTGATGCGTTCCCCACCATTGCAGCGGCTTGATAAATCCATTGATGAGCCATTCCTGACGTCCACTCCGCCGGGTTTCATCCCGGAAGAAGTTACCCGATGCACCGAACGGTGTGATGATATACGGCTGTGCGCCCTGAGGCGAAGCACGTAAGAAGGCAGTTGTATTCGCAAATCCAATTTCAAGAAGTCCGCCGCCAATCAGGAACTGATCTTTGATGGTTCCGAGCAGGAGCGATTGCCGGCGGTTTACTGTTGTTTCGGCAGGGTCGAGAAAGGAAAGCCCGGTCCTGCTGGAATTGCCGCGGTTGATGAGGAAACTAGCCGTCAAAATCTGGTTTTCCCGGACGTTCCACTGTAATCGCGTCAGGTTGGTGCCCGTAATACTGTGGGCCCGGTTCTGCCCTTTCGGCAGATCAGAAATCGTATCCGCCACATAGTACATATCGAAAGCATTGTGGAACCAGCCTCGTCCTTTCCGGATCGGTCCGGAAAACTTTACCCGGGGCGACCAGTGATTCAGATAAACCCCGCCCTGCGTTCCCAGTCCCGGAACGAAATTGGTACCCCCAAATCGCCAGTGGTTGTCACCGTTTTGCGTCCGGATATCCAGCGTTCCAGCGGATCCTTTGCCCTTCTCGGGAGAAAACCTGCTCGCTTCCCATTCGAGCGTCTGCACCGCGTCGATATTCAGTCGGGTGGTTAGGTTGCCCGTTGCGGGGTCGGAAACGTCGAAGCCATTCAGCCGGTAATTCGTTTGGTTCGTGTTGCCCCCATTGAAGTGGACCTGACCACTGTTGTCCTGCAGTACGCTCGGCATCATCGGCAGCGAACTGCGAAAGTCCTGTGATGCGGGGACTGGTACGTGAAGGATGTCCTCGCCTTGCAGGCGTTTAGTATCGGAGGTTTGCTCCGGATCGATCACCGGCGGTGAGTAACGCACATCCATCCGTTCAGCAAGCTCCTTCAGATGGTTCATATAAATCTCGAGCGGGGAATCCCGATCGAGATTTACGCTCGGGTTCTGGAACAGAAAAAAGCCTTCATGAGCCGCCTGGACCGGATATGTGCCCTCTGCCGGAATCTCGAGGTGGAACAATCCTGCGGCGTCCGACGAGACTTCGGCCCGCGAATGCCCGCCTGCTCTCGCAGCCTCTGAATCGAAAACGCTGACCCGCGTACCGGCGACCGGAACTCCGTTCTCGTCCAGAACTCTGCCTTTGATCGTAACGTCAGCCGCTATAGCCGCGCCCCCGGACGAGGCAATCAGAGCGAGCAGAAATAGACCGCGGGCTGCATGGCGTTCCACGAATTCAGAACGGAAGTCTCTACTCCAACGCTCCATCACTTCATTCACCCTGGGCACGTGCCGCACTGTCGCATGCTTTTCTTCCGGTGGAAACTGCCACGCTGGAACCACATCCCCATTTAGCTTAGCGGACCGGCAGCACGGCAGTAGGTCCACCGGAATGGTTGTACGCGAGGGCTCATGGTTGGCTAACGTCACCCTCTGTTGCTTGGGCCCGGCTATAGAGTGTCAATCGGCTTTCGGGTTAGTGCTGCTGTGTTTAGTCCTGATGTCTTCTGCTGTCGATCAGCCTTGGGAACAATCGTCGCACACTGTATCGCGCTGTATCCCCTTAATGCCTTTGCCAAAAAACAGTTCCGATCAGGTATTTAGATTTGGGAACAAGCCGCTTGGAGCGCCGAGTGGACCTCCTGACCGCGCGGAGTCAGCTACTTGCATAAGCCCTCTCCGGTCGCAGCGTCCACATTCGCCCGATCAGGGGGTGTCCCGGGATCTCAGGCGCGTTTGCCGGGCAAGAACATTCCGGGCCGGTTTGCCATCGGAATGTCATCGACGGTTCATTAGTGTTTTACCTTCGACCTTTACGCTGGGACTTCCACCAGAAGTGTGGAAGACCCTTTGAAGTGATCACCGGGGACCGATAACGGCGTTACCGTGATCGAGCCGGTTGCCGGGCTGACCAGGGGATCGAACGAGGAAAACGCGACTGAACGTTCATTTCAGGACGGAAACTGTAGCGCTGGGCCGAGCGGAATTGTAAATGCCCCAGGCAGAGTCTGTGCAACACAACGGCAGCACATGGCCCCCGCCCGGGAGAACGCTTCGACGCGACCGCTAATGCGCTGGCGTCAGTTCCAGGGAGTTCAGCTTGCCCGACCACTGGTGGGGCAGCGTGTCTGACGATGGGCCATTCACTTCAAAAAACACCCGAACCGAGGAGCCGGCTAAGGTCAGGTTCTCCAATGTATCCGTGCGTGACGAGTAGATGATGTTCCTCAGCGGAAAGACCAACTCGTGAATTGCTCCCGCCCGAAGGCTCACCGATAAAGGCAATACTAAACCCGTGACCGGAAAGAATGCAGCGAGTTCGTGTCCATCCACCACCTTGCCATCTCGGGTTTTCGCAATGAAAGTAAGGTTGTAAACCGGACCTCTGCCGTTATCGTATCCCGTGAGAACATCCTGTTCTTGTGGAGACACATTTTGAAGCAGCACCCGCAGCGTCGGACTCGGTGCTTCAGAGCCGAACTGAAGCCGCAGATTCTTGCGCCCGCTGTGCCGATGCGAAATGGATGGTAAACAAGCCAACAACAACCGCAAAGGCGAACTTCACGTCCTTATTCTATGGCAAGCTCAGGACAGAGTGAGGCAGCTTCGCTCACGGGGTTTGCTGGCGTCCCGGCGCACGGCTGGCACCTGCAGCAACCCGGAATCACCGGTGCGCTGCGTCCGGCTTGTTCTTTTCGATTCTTTCGAGTTCGCCGCGAGCGATGTCACTGTACCTCTGATCTGCCCGATAGATACGCTGATCCGTCACCAGCAGATCGAGGACCACACGTTCGCGAGTGTTGTCGGACCAGATCGTACCGCTCCAGAGCAAGTCGTATCGCTGCCGATCTTGATATTGGCTCCAGCGGACGGCCGCAACCAGATGGCCGAACTGCTCGTCCGTGCCGAAGTCGCGAATGACCCGGCACGCTGTCCGAAGGTCGACTGGCTTTGAGACTGAGGCGGACAGATAGTTCAGAGCCAGAGCTGTTGCATCTCCAAGGATCTCCTTCTGCCCGGCACCCAGGATAACCCGGGCGACCTCAAGCGATCCCGGTTTCGCGGATTTGAGCATCGCACGGAGCTCGCGAATCAGGCTCGGCTCTTGCGCGAATTCCCGCAGCGCTGCTCCCACACCCCCACTCGCGATGTCAGAGTTGATGAGAAGCTGCTGAATCAGTCTCTCTTTAGCTTTAGCGGAATCGCCAGGCCTTTGAACAATCAGGGCAATTAGCGATCCGGAGAAGTAGTCGCCTCCTGTCGTATCCTTTCCGGAACGGAGAGCTCCGACCGTTGGACGCGGCAATCCCAAAGAACTGAGAAACGACGCGGCAATCAGAGCCCATCGATCCTCGTCCACACCAGCCATCGGCTCCAGTAAAGACATCAGCTCGGGTGCAATTATCTTCTGCCCGCCAGCGTAGAGCACTTCCGTTAGCACGTCGGCTCGCGTGCCGGAAATCAGTGCCGAAGCGATCTCGTGTAACAAAAACTCTCTGCTGTTCCTGGGTCGGGCGGCGAATGGCGGTTCACGACGGATTGCAGGAATAACAAGTGACTGGCCTTCGTCTGCTATCAACCGCCAGACTGCGGATGACGGATGGGGATTCAGCCGGAGTGGAAGGGCGAAGACTGCTCCGGCTTTCAGATCCGGTACATCAGGGCCGCTCATCCCGGAATCACCTTCCGGGAGAGCTTCATAATCGAGATTTATCCGTTCGCCGGCTTGAACCGTTGAATGCGGAGAACTCCGCAGGACGAGAAGCCTGGCATGAGCAATCACAACCCGTCGGCCCACGATAAACGGCGCAGAATCGTGAGTCGTCTCTTCGACGACACACGTGACAATAACCGGGGCTTCGGCGAGTGTTTCGAAATGCCATATAAAG
>JAUZEU010000005.1 GCA_030838885.1 Bryobacterales bacterium
GTACGGCGAACCATCGTGACCCTGGCCTCGGATTCCGCTGTCTGCGTGCAGCGGCTGGCCGTGAATCGGGTTGGCTGGTACGCCACGTTCCGCCAATCGAACTGCGCGCCACAGGATGTCCAACCGCTTCACCAGGCGACAGGTACGTTCGACGATGCCAGCGAGGACATCCAATATACAGGCCTGTGGCAGCATAGTTTATTCCCTGCGGCTACCGGCGGAACGGCGAGTCACTCGAATGATCCGGGATCGGTAGCACGGTTATCGTTTGAAGGAAACGAGATTACCTATGTCTATACGAAGGCCGTCAATCGGGGAATCGTGGAGGTCAAACTGGATGGGATCGCTCGCGGTGAAATCGACCTCTATAGCCCGAAGGTGGTTTGGCAGGCCCGAACCGCGTTTCGCGATCTGAAGCCAGGTAAGCACACGTTCGAGCTGATCGTCGCGGGACGAAAGGATGCGGCGGCCACAGATCAATTCGTCGATGTGGATGCTCTCATCGTTCGCTGACCACCGACTGCTGCGCGATGCCGGGAATAAATCCATCCGGCCAGGACGCAGCCGAGAGTCAGCAGATTCAGTGCGGCCCCGGCACGGAAGCTGGAGGGTGCGTATTCCAGTTCAATCCTGTTCGCGCCACGCGAGACCGCAATTCCGCGGAGCGCACCATCGACTTGGTAGATTTTCGCCGTCTTGCCGTTCACGGTAGCAACCCAGCCCGGATAGTACATTTCGCTCAGGATCAGCAGACCGGTGCTTCCGGCGTTAACATCCATCGCCATTCGGTCCGCTTCGTACGACCGGAACCGCACGGATTCATCTGTTCCGGCTACGGGTTCAAGAGATCGTGGCAGCGGCATCTCAAGGACCGCTAGCTGATGGAGGTTGGTCCCAGGCTGGTCGAGGCGGCGGAACACGCCCGCGTGGGATGGCTCGACCACAGCCTGATGAACGATCCAGCCGCGTGGGTACGCGTTCGGATTTTCGTACACCTTCCAACTCGCGTCCTGATACACCAGACCCGGATCGGGAACCGACGCCGGTTTTATGTAGTAGCGTACGTTCAGCAGATCTTCGCGCAATCCCAGCTGTGAGTAGGCGGTCAGCACTGTGGCGCCGCCTCCCCAGATGCTCTGGATTCCATAGACGTCGCCTATGTTTGGTTCCGGTTGAACCGCCACGCGGACACGGTGGAGTCCGGGGCGCGCTTTGACAAATTCGGCGGCTCCCCGCAAGCTGACCATCTGCTCCAGCTGATCTCCCGTCTTGCTCAACGCAGCTTTGCTGGCCTCCAGCCAGTTGAACGCCGCGAGATCGAAGAGTATGAACGCGGCAAGCATCACACGAAGCACTGGCGCGGCCGGATTTGCCGTCAGGTGAACGAACCAGCCACAGGAGCCCAGAATCAGGAGAAGGGAGAGCGCAGTCCAGATACCGAGGTTGAGTTGCGTAAAGATACCGGGTAGAAACAGAGCGGCGGCGGAGATTATGGCAACCCACTTCAGGATGGGCTTTGCGGGAGCCCAGGAGATACCCCGGCTGGCCGGATCGAGCAGCGCATCGAGACCAAAAGCCGCGAGAATCGCCAGGGCGAACGATATGAGGTAAAAGAACCGGTTGGCTGCCCGGGTTAGCCAAAGAAAGGGGACAAGCGCATAGAGCACGCCGTGGAGAGGAGAAAATTCGCCCAGCGAGTAGGCAAACGTCAACACTGCCAGCCCGGTCAGGTAGCGCACCCATAGGTTCTCCCAGCATTTCCATATTGCGGTGATCGCGAGAAAAAGCGGAAAGACGCCAATGTAAAACGGATAGTATTCTTCGCCGCCGTACTTCCCGTCGAAGCCTGCCGGGAAAAGGGCCGAGACAATACTCTGGGGCCACATCCCGGGGACCAGACGGTGGTAGGGAATCTTCTCGGACGCCGGGAACGTTCCACCGTCGATGAAGCGCACGCTGATTTGGCCGTATTCATGCGCCGGGAGGAGTTGGACCGCTCCTATGCCGCCGGCCACAGCCAAAGTAACCGCCAGGATGCACGCCATCCGGACCCAATGGGAGTGCCGGTCGGGGCTTGGCGCCGAAGGCAAACTTGCACCGTAGTACACGACCGCGGTCACGGCGACGATGGCCTGCATCATGAAAAACGCCATGCCTCCGGTCAGGATCGACATTCCCAGGCACAGGCCGCCAAGAGAAGCCTCGACCACGGCGCGGTCGCGCCGTTCCGCTCGCAAGGCCCGCAGCAGGAAAAAAAAGACGGCGGGGAGCCAGATGCAGCTTTCAATATAGGGGGGCCACATCATTCTGACGAGCAGGCCGCTCAGGGAGAAAACGCACGCGCCGGCGAACGCGGCAAAGCGGCTTCGATGAAGCTCGCGCAGCAGCGCGAACGTAAAGTACGCGCACAGCAAGTGCGTAAAGGCAAGGTACTCGTGATAGAACCGGGGAGAAATGACCCCATTCCGGTTCAGCGGAACCAGCGCGAAGAGCAAGTGCAGGGGATAAAAGGCCGACGGCAGCATTTCACCCGCAAAAGGCCTGCCGGCAAAGGCGTAAGGATCCCAAAGTGGCACATGCCGCTGCCAGATCGAGTGGACCCAGAAATGCATCCAGGCATATGTCAGATTCACACCCTCTGAGCCGATGATGAGGGTGAACTGATTTGTGAGCAATGTCTTCCAATAAAAGAGGACGACCACCAGGACGAGCAAAACGAGGTACTTGACGGTAGAGCGGTTCATTATGGTTGCGCTTTTATACCAGCAAGGAAAGAATTCACTACCTGGGACTGAGAGCGACGGAGGTTGCGATGATCCCCAGTTCCCGCTTGTCGACGCCGGCCGGCAGACTCTTGTCCAGCGCGAAATCGACTTTAACAGTTTCCGTGGTAAGCATGGAAGCGGGCACATCAGCGCTGAAGACGTACGATCCCGCGGCGTTGAATTCGGCCGATCTCAACGCCATACCGTTGATGGAAGCGGTGATCGTCACGTTATTAAGTGTCCGGATGACTACGTCAGGGACACTGAACGCGAGGCTCAGGGTGCCGCCGCGCTGCGCAGCGGCCAGCGGAGTGCGCAGGATAACCGAGAATTTGCCGGCAGTCCACCGCCAGGAGCTGTCTTCAACCGAATAGAAACCGCTCAGCAGCTGAGCACCGGCTTTCGAATCGTTCATGCGGACTGTTGACACCATGCGCCGACCGTCATCCGGCTGTTCGTTCTGAACTGTGACCGGGTTGTGTTTGCCTTTGCACGAAACGCCGGTCAGTATAAGGAACAAGGCGGCGATAATATAACGTCTTTTAGTCTCCAATTTTCTCCGTTTAAACTAAACAACTATTAGAACATCGGGCCACCCAGCTTTATCGGTCAGGCTCCGGGACGTCAGCATATTGTGGCGTCAGGCATTAGTCGGATTCTTGAGCACCCCCAGGCCTCGGCGGGTCGAGATCCGACCCGCCGAGGCCAAATCAGCCTGGGGCAGCCTCTCCAAAGCAACCGGCGATCGGGCTACGTTCCGAAAGCGGCCAAGTCCGCAATGATGCCGTCTCGTACGCCCGCCGGTGAATAAATCACGCCGGGCAACCCGAGGGCTTCCAGCAGGTGTAGCAGCACCGCCGTCCCCGGAATGATGATCTCCGCCCGCTGCGGCCCCACCCCGTCGATGCGCCGACGCCCCGCCAGATCGAGCCTGCAAACAGCCCTGTAAAACGCCAGCACCCGGTCCGTTGTACCCGGATCCGCCGCGGAAACCACAGCCCGCGCCGTAGCCGACGTTCCAATCGCCCCCTCCACCGTAACTCCCGCCAGTTCCCGCACCACCCGCCCCACCTCGTCCGCAATAAATTCCTCGAGTGCCCGCAATTCTGCCGCTTCCGGCGGATCGGATCGCATAAACCGCGCCTGCAAACGGATAGCACCCAAAGGCAATGACCACGCCCGATCCTCTAAAATAACCTCGGTACTTCCGCCGCCGATGTCGATGATTAAAGACCGCTTACCCGCACGAACCCCCAATCGAATCAGCCGCGCTTCCTCCTCGCCCGAGATGATCTCAATCGGGATGCCGAGCGCCGTCGAAGCCCGCGCCACCACCTCTGCCCGGTTCCTCGCCTCCCGCAGCGCAGCCGTCGCGACCGCCCGCCCGCGCGAAATCCCGAGCGGCTCCCATACCCCGCGCATCCGCGACAGGATCGCGCATAACAGGTCCGTCGCCTCGGGACTCAGGGCACCCGTTCGGAACACGCTATCGCCCAATCGCGCCACATCCCGTTGGGTAGCCAGCAGCCGCGGAGCCCCACCGGCCGTTACCTCCGCCACATTCATGCGGATCGAATTGCTGCCGATATCGACCGCCGCATATCGCGTCATAGGAAAGTAATAGTCTATGGAACTCTATCTCCTCCGCCACGGAATCGCAGAAGACGCCCGGCCCGGCGCCTCGGATTCCACCCGCGAACTGACCGCCGAAGGTCGCGAAAAGACGGCCGCCGTCCTCAAGCTGGCGCGCCAGGGCGGCGTGAGCCCCTCGCTCATCCTCTCCAGCCCCTACCTGCGCGCCCACCAAACGGCCAAAATCGCCGCACAGGAACTCGACCACAACGAGGACCTCGAGTTCACCGACGCCCTCCTCCCCCATGGAACTCCGGAAAAAGTCTGGGCCGAGCTCCGTGACCGAGCCGACGAACCCGCTATCCTTCTGGCCAGCCACGAACCCCTGCTCGGTACCCTGGTGGCTTACCTTCTGAACGCCCCCTCGCTCCGAATCGATATGAAGAAGGCCGCCCTCGTCCGCATCGACATGGAAAGCATCCGCGCCGTCCCACACGGCGTCCTCCGCTGGATGCTGGTCCCGAAACTTGCCTGATGGGCGTACAATTTACCCGTGACCTTTCGCGAAAGCACGGAAGCTTACGAAGCCTGGCTCGCGACAAAGCTCGATGTCGTCCCTGAAGACCTGAACCAGAAGCATGCCCTCATGCGCGAAGCTCCGTTCCCTTTCTTCCGCTCCACGTTCTACCGATGGGCCCAATTTTGGCCGCAAATCTGCCCTGATCTAAATACCGCCCCGCTTGTGCTTGCGGTGGGCGACCTGCACGTGGAAAACTTCGGTACCTGGCGCGATCCGGAAGGCCGTCTCGTCTGGGGCATCAACGACTTCGATGAAGCGGACACCATGCCGTACACTCTCGACCTGGTACGACTCGCTGCCAGCGCACACCTGGCCATCAACGCCGGGCACCTCAATATCGACCATCGCGAAGCCTGCCTGTCGATCCTCAACGGTTACAAAGAATCCCTCGAAGCCGGAGGAAGGCCCTGGGTTCTGGGCGAAAAGCACGTCTGGTTAAGCGAACTGGTCGAATTCCGCAACCCCGTCGCCTTCTGGGCAAAGCTCCACGCGCTCCCGGATCTCAAAAGCCGTGTCCCCAAGGTGGCCCGGCGCGCCCTTGAACGAATGATGCCGGATAGTCTCCCTTATCGGGTTGCCCACCGCATCGCGGGCCTGGGCAGCCTCGGACGGCAACGCTTCGTCGCCCTGGCCGATCACGAAGGAGGCTTTATCTGCCGTGAAGCCAAAGCTCTCGCGCCCTCCTCCTGGTGGTGGGCATTCGGCGCGAAGGGCAGGGAAGCCATCCATTACGAGCGGGCACTGGGTCAATCCGTCCGCGCAGCGGATCCCTGGGTGCGCCTGAAAAACGGCTGGATCGTTCGCCGCCTCGCCCCCGATTGCATCCGCGTCGAACTGGCCTCCGTTCCCAAAGAGAAAGAAAAGAGCAGGCTTCTGCGCGCCATGGGCTGGGAAGCCGCCAATGTGCACCTCGGCTCAAAGGGTAGGCGCGCGGTTCTCGCCGACCTCAATAAGCGAGAGGAGCACTGGCTTCATAAAAACGCGGCGCTGATGGTGGCGGCCACCACCCGCGACTGGATCGAGTGGGGCGGCACAATCCCGCCAGCCCGCAAAAGAACGAAGAAGAAATAATGGCACGCGGTTGGGAGAGCAAATCTGTCGAGCAGCAAATGGAGGACCGGGAGAAAGTCTCCATTCCTCCGGGCGGCAACACCCATCCCAACGCCCGGCAGGAGCGCGACATCGGCGTGCTGGAACTTTCCCGCAAACACCTGCTCAAAGAACTGGAAACAATCTCCAATCCGCGCCTTCGGGAACTGAAGCAGCGCGCGCTCGCTCACATCGAAAGCCAGCTTAGAGATGCCTCGCGATAGCATTGAAAGTTGAGGCAATCCCCGCTACTCCCCATCTTCCTGATTGTGCTGGTCGACATCCTTGGCCTGACCATCATGCTGCCTCTGCTGCCGTTTTACGCCGAACATCTGGGCGCATCGGCCGTCGTCGTCGGGCTACTCACTTCGAGCTACGCCTTTTGCCAGTTAATCGCCGGCCCCATTCTCGGCCGGATGTCGGACACTATGGGCCGCAAGCCACTGCTCATCGTCAGCCAGATCGGTACCCTGATCGGCTTTCTGATCCTCGCGGTTTCGAACACTCTCGCACTGGTGTTCCTCTCGCGCATCATCGACGGTCTCACCGCCGGCAATCTGTCGCTTGCCCAGGCTTACATTGCGGACGTCACTGAGCCGGAAAACCGCGCGAAGTCCTTCGGCGTCATTGGCATCGCCTTCGGTATCGGCTTCCTGATCGGCCCGGGTATTTCCGGCTACCTGTCTCAGTTCGGCTATTCGTATCCCATCCTGGCCGCTGCCAGCCTTTCCGCCCTGAGCATCGCCTGCACAGCCTTGCTGCTGCCCAAAGTGGAACCCCACGCAACCGACGCAGGCAGCGGACCCGGAGGCCGCCGCCTCGGAATCCTCGATTGGAAGGGCTACGCTGAGTACTTCGCCCGCCCCGAGCTCGGGCCGTTGCTCTGGCAATTCTTCTTCTTCGCATTCTCCTTTTCCCTGTTTATCACCGGCTACGCCTTGTTTGCCGAAAGGCGCGTCCACATGGGCCCGAAGGAAGTGGGCTACGTGCTCGCCTGGGTTGGCTTCCTCGGAATCATCCTGCAAGGCGGACTGATGGGACGCCTGGTGAAGAAGTTCGGAGAACGAACGCTGGTCTGGACCGGCTTTCTGGTCAGCGCCGCCAGCAACGCCTGGCTGGCCGGGGTGCAAACGATCCCGCAGATGCTCGCAAATGCGACGTTCGGAGCCTATGGCGGCGTTGTCCGCCCGTCGGTGACAGCCTTAATTTCACACAAGGCGCACCGTCGCGAACAGGGCGTAGTGCTGGGTCTGACGCAATCGATCACATCGGTCTGCCAGATCATCGCGCCAATCGTCGCCGGCGCGCTGATCGACCGGGGCCTCCTGGCTGCATGGGCTCTGCTGGCCTCATTAGTCGCTCTCCTGGGAATGATCGCAGCGCTTCGGACCAAGAGCGCGGCCGTGAAAACCTCCGTCGCCGGGTAGTTCCGGGCTCATTCCGCTACTGGCCGGCAACGTCGCTACGGTCATGGGTTGAGGCTATGAACCCCGCTCACATATAGCGCCCGAAATCAATCGGAAAACCAGTAGTTCCGACCACGTTTGTTTTGCGCCGGTTTCGCGCAGGCCGAACCTTACCCGGATGTTTGGCCTGCGCGTAGCCAACGCCCTTTTCTCAACGCTGCTGCGGCTGGCTGGGACCGTTCGCGATGACCTCGAAGTTGGGAATGACCCTGGGAATAACTGGAGGCTTCCCGGAAAACGAAGGCCGCCCGCTCAGGAACGGAACGAAGGCACGGCACACGCCCTCGTAGAACTGGAATGCAGGGCCTTACGGATCCGGCGGGAACAGGATTCTGGTCAGAGTGGTCGAAGGAATGAACACCGGGGGCCGCCATTCGCAGGCCTCCAACCAGCATTGCGCGTCGAGCCGATAGGTTTGCAGGCCATATGCGAGATAGCGGAACGCCGCGAATTCATGAAGTAGAAGCTGCAGTACCCGGCGTTCTTGCCCCAGTTGTTCTCAAATGATGAAGTAAGAGTTAAACGGGTCCGGGTGAGCGAGGCTGCCCTCCACCGAATACCCGACTATATTTACGGCGTGGCCGCCATCGGGCCCAAACGTGGCATCCAGGACCGTGCGGTCGCAGGCGCCCACGTCGGGCGGCAGATACCAGTTAATCAACGGCGCCTTCCCCGAAAGCCGAAGGCTGTTTCAATTTGAGCGCAACCTTCCAGCCTGTTGCAGACAAAAGCCGGTGAGGCCTTGAGATCAGGAGTTTGTAATTTGAGGGTTGTTTGCTTTCGTGCTGCTTTTGAGCAGCGTAGCTGGTAGAGTCGAGGGACGGCGCGGATGCCGAACCATAAGAGCCTCACTCCCGTTTCCCCGTTCCCCGCTCATCAAACCGGACGTGCGGATTTCCCGCATCCGGCTTCCGACAGACCTCTTCACACGCACACGCATGTAACCGGACCGCCCGCTCAGGCCATGCTCAAAACAACATACAGACAAAGATCCGGCTCAGGTTCAACGGCTACAGCGTCCCGGTACATGGTAAAACTCCGTTCAAACCAGAGGCTCGATCTTCTCCGGGGGGCAATCTCAGCTGATCACTACCGGGCCGAACGCCCACCTTTGAGCTCAGCAGATATGCGCCCCGCGAGTCTCCACATAAAGCGAATACAATGACTGGCTCGCCGCCATATACAACCGGTTCCGGTGCCGCCCGCCAAAGCAAAGATTGGCGCAAGTCTCCGGCAGCAGAATCATGCCGATCATGTCGCCATTCGGCGCGAACACATGCACGCCGTCATACCCCGGTCCCACCCAGCCGCAACCGGCCCAGATATTCCCGTCCACATCGGTGCGAATACCATCCGCCAGGCCCGCCCCTTTACCTTTAATCTCCGTATTGATGAACAGCTTGCTGTTGCGCAGCTTCGCGCCATCGACGTCGTACATCTGGATGGTCTTCGCCAGCGAGGGATCGTGCGTCGCCCCGGTATCGCAGATATAAAGCTTCTTGTAATCGGGCGAAAAACAAAGCCCGTTGGGCTTATGCAGATCGTCGGTCACAAGCGTCATCTGGCCAGTCTTGCCGTCGAGCCGGTAAACAGCTTCCTTCACCAGAGGCTTATCCAGATGCCCCTCATACGCCACCAGAATTCCGTAGCCCGGATCGGTGAACCAGATGCTGCCGTCCGGATGCACGACCGCATCGTTTGGGGCGTTCAGCTGTTTCCCTTGCCATTTATCCGCCAGCACCGTAACCGAACCATCCGGCTCATAGCGGACCACGCGCCGGGTGTCATGTTCGCACGAAATCTGCCGGCCCTGATAGTCGAACGTATTCCCGTTGCTGTAATTCGCATTCGGGCGCATCACGCTGACGTGGCCGTCTTCCTCATTGCGCCGAAGCTGCCGGTTATTCGGAATATCGCTCCAGATCACGCATTGCGCATTGCCATTCCACGCGATGCCCTCCGCCCACCGGCAACCGACATACAGCCGCTCGATGACTGAGTTGTTGATCTTCGCCTTAAACCGTTTGGCGTCGATCACAACCACATCCGGATCCGGGTAGGGCATCGGATCCTTACCGGTCCAGTCCCGCTTCGTTTGGGCGGCGAGGGGCGCGAGGGCAGCAACGCCCAGGCCGGCGGTCAGCATTGAGCGGCGTGTCAGGTGCGTGGACATTAGCAAACTCCTTCTTGGTTTTGAACTAAGAAGTATATCGCCCGTCAGAACACCAACCGCAACGCTGCCTGCATGTTCCTCTGGCCACCCCCGCTCAACACCTGCCCGAACTGCGGCGTCCCGATAGTCACGCTCGATCCCGTTCCAAGAGTCAGGATCGGATGGTTAAAAGCGTTATAAGCATCGAAGCGCAGTTGCGCGTTGTAGTGTTCGCGAAACGGTTGATTTCGAATCAGTGAAATGTCGAAGTTCGCCCGTCCATAATCGCGCAGGTTGGGCTCCGTAATAGAGTCAGTGGGCAGCGTGTAAGCGGGCGCTGGTACGAAGCACGATGTATCGAAGTACTGATTGGTCGTCGGATGGGCCAGCACCGGGTTACAAGTCCGGTTCCCTCGCCCCACATTGAGTGCAAAGTCGGGAAGGCCTGTCCTGTCCGGTCCGGCAATCCGCAAAGGGGTTCCGCGCTGAAATACTGTAATCCCGCCGAGTTGCCAGTTCCCGATGACAGCGCCAGCCAGACCCTTCGAGGCGAACGCTCTGTTCCTGCCAAACGGCAGTTCATACAGATAGCTGAACACCAACCGTTGCGGCACGTCATTGCTGTCCAGGGAACGGCTGAAGTTGGGATTGTAGAGTGCATTCTGCGGGCCCGTTTCGGCAACACCGGATTCGAAGTTATTCGTGATGTTCTTCGATAAGGTGTAGGCCACCAGAAACGAAAGGCCGTGTGCGTACTGCTTCTCTACCTGCGCCGTGAACCCTGAATAATGCTGATCTCCATATCCCACGCGGGGAATGAGCAACTGAAGATATTGAGGATACGGCCTGAGCAGTTGGGCGCGCGACACGGTGGGAAAGCTCAAAGCTCCGGTTGTGATCTTCCCGTAGAAGGGGTTCGCCACCTGATCGTTCAGATGACTACCGAGCGAGAGATACTGCGGGTCCACCTGGTTATCAAATCTGTTCTGCGCCAGATGCTCCACGCGGCTTCCGATGTAACCCACCTGCACCTTCAGGGTGGGCGTGATGAGTCTTTGGATGTTGAAATTCCACTGCAGGATAAGCGGCAGCTTTTTCTCTTTATAAAACGTGCGGACGTTCTGACCGGGGAACGTTTGGCCGCGGCTGCCGATTAGAATCCCTGTCGCAAATGGATTCGACCACGATCCGCCAGGAGGGGGAGTGTTGGGGTAAGGGCTGGGCGCGCCCAGACTTCCTTCGTCCAGCGAAAAGAAGCCGTTCCCCCAGTCTGACGTTCCCGGGTTCAGCGTGTCTGCAGGCGCATAGAAGATAGATCCCGCCGCGCGAATCACCGTCTTTGGAGTCAGGGTGTACGCCAGTCCCATACGTGGGCCGAAGTTCGTTCGGATCGGATTCGTTTGGTACTCTCCGGGTTTCGTGAACCTGAACACGCCCTTCAGGCCGGTTACCGGCTCCGTCCCGGTGGGATCGAAGTAGCCGATCGACCCGAACTTATCCGAATAAGGCGTTGTGTATTCGTATCGAAGGCCGATGTTAGCGGTGAGCTTGGGCGTAACGCGATAATCATCCTGAAAGTAACCGCTGTAATACTTGGCATTGATCTTCAGGCGCGGGTCGATGCTGATTCGATTCGAGACCGGGAGCCCGAGCAGAAGGCTGGCAAATCCGCTGCCCCCGTTCGAAGTAGTGACCGCCGGATTCGGGCCCTGTGTGTAAAGCCGGTCGAAAAAGTATGCACCGGCGGGGCTGTTTGTCGCATAGCTGTTCAGCAGCAGCAGTTCCAGTTGTGTGCCAAACCGCATTTTGTGCTTGTTGCGGATCAGCGTAATGTCGTACTGCAGCTGCCAGTTCCCCGACGGAGTGAACGTGCGGGCGCCCGCGCCCAGACTGCTGACCTCCGCGGAACTTCCGCTCGTGACGGAAAGCCCGGTGCCCACGGTGTACTGGGACACGCTGATGTTGGGAAATACATTCGTCTCGATATTCTTAATGACGTTGTTCACTTCGGCGGGAAACCCGAGTGATGCAATATCGAAGCCGCCTCCTTGCCAGAAGCTGTCAGAGTTCAGTCGTATGAAGCCGACCCGGAATTCTCCCAGCAGGTTCGGCGAGAACACAGACGTGAGACCAATCAGAAAATTCTCCACGGGTGAACTGGTCGTGTTTTGCGAGACGATCGCGACGTCCTCGTTGGGCAAGCCGGTGGAGAACGACTTCACCTGCGAGACGTTCATCCGGCCAAACAGCTTCTCGCTCTCCGAAATGGCGTAGTCGATGCGCGCCAGATGAACGTCGTAATTGTTATTGCGCTTGCCGGAAGAGATGAAAAAGTTATTCTGATTCGAGTTACCCTCGCCCGGCCGGTTGGGGACCGGCCAGTACTTCAGCACGTTCAGCGACACAGGGTTCATCCGGCTGGCGGGCACAATGTTCCCCGGAAACGCAGTACGCAGGAACTGGCCGGGGTTCGCCGGATCGGGTCGCGTTGTCGCCGGATCGTACACGGTCTGCACGTTGTTCTTCGGGTCCAGCGTTTGTGAGAAGTCCCCGTTGCGCTGCAGCAGAGTGGGCACAGTTGCCAGAGTCGTGATGGGATTGTGCTGCCGCTGCGCGTCGTAGTTGTAAAAGAAGAAGAGCTTATTGGGCCTGATAGGCCCGCCTACAGCCACTCCGAACTGGCTCTGCTGGTTCAGCGTCTTCGCAATGTTACTCCGGTTATTAGACCAGCTGTTCGCGTTGAGCGCGCTGTTGCGCAGGAACTCATAGCCCACGCCGTGGAACTGATTGGTTCCGGATTTCGTGACCATGTTAAAAATACCGCCGCCGGAGCGTCCGAACTCCGCGGAGTAGGTGGCAGTCTCCAGCCGGAACTCGGCAATGGATTCGAGTGGAACAATGCTGGCGGTGCTCGCTTTGAAGCCGCGGTTTTCACCACCGTCTGTCATGACTCCGTTCTGTGTCGAAGTGCCGCCGCCCATCTTCACAATGGTGTTCGGATTCCCGTTGGCGTTGACTGCGCCGCCCCCTACGGGCTGCACTCCGGCAACGGTTGCGGCGAGCGCCAGTGGATCGCGCCCCACCGGCAGTTCCGCGATGGTGCGCGTCTGCATTACCTGTCCGAGTCCGCTGGTTTGCGCTTCCAGTTGCACCGCCGTGGCCTGCACCTCGACAATATTGGCCACCTCGCCCAGTTGCAGCGCCACGTTGAAAGTGGCGGTGAGATCCGCACCCAGCACAATGTTTGAAACCACTGCCGGACGGAAGCCAGTCTGCTCGATGCGCAGTTCGTAGCGGCCCGGAGGCAGTGATGGCAGGTAATATAAGCCGGCCGCGGTGCTCTCGCTCCTGGTCTCGATGTTGGTGTTGGTGTTACGAATCGTAATTCGTGCGCCCTGGACAACGGCGCCCGTCGGATCTGTAACAGCGCCCGTTACAGTGCCGCGCTCTACCTGAGACAAAAGTGCGTCGGGCAAAAGACCCGTCGCCAGTGCAATCAAAACCAATTGCCGTTTCAGCATTGTACTTACCCCGCCGCCGAGACTCTATCACTTTTCCATTCCGTTTTGAAATAGGTGAGGGAGTAACTGGCTGAGGCGCCGTCCTGACTAACGGCTTTCATGAAGACGAAAATGGATGATCACCGACGAATCAACCGGCCGATCGGCGACGCGCGCCGGTTCGAACACCCACTGCCGCGCCGCAAGCCTCGCCGGCTCGGACAACAGGCTGTTTTCGGGGGCCGAAACCACATCCGCGCGAGAGACCTGCCCATTGGCACGAACCTGAACCTTTACATCCACCGCTTCCTCAGCATGAGCCCCTTTCGCGAGAGCAGGGGAGATGGATGGCTTGATCTGGACGATCGGGCGCGCCGCAACCCTGTGCGTGCCGGACTTGAAACCCGCCCATCTCAGAGGAACCAGCGTTTTGAGGATCCGGCCTGCGCGCGACGGTCGCACCGGATCTGTGGAAACCGAACTGTCAGCCCGGTTCTCCGCCGCAGTCGGTCGCACCGGGCGCTCCTGTACTGATACCGGTGGTGTCGAGGTCTGGAATGGGGAAGGCTGGGGTTGCGAAGGGTCGGGGACCGCAGTCCGGGGTGTCGCATTTTGGGGTGCTGAAGGCTGGGGTATCGGAACCCATTTGGAGCGAGGCTGCTCCTCGTCGGGGAGATCCCGACGGACGACCGGGTGGGGCGCGGTTTCCCACACCGGCTCCGGCGCGAATTCAGTCGCACCTTCCTGCGGAGCTTTCGTGTCCTGGACGCTATCGGTTTGCGTATCCCCGCTCAGGATAGCTGCGTCCTTCTCGCTGTGAGGCAAAGCCGGAACCGGAACGACCGCTGCCGGGCGCGGTCCTTGCCGAACGGGCTGCACCGGTAGCGGCCACAACAGCGCCAATGCCAGTGCCGCAATCCCGACTGCGCCAGCGCTTCCGAGAACGCCCCAGCGGCTTCGGTCCCAGAGGCTCTTGGAACCGGAATCCATCACACGGGGCGCAGGCGCGATGGGCTCTGCGTTGGTCGTGCTTGTCTTTCCTGACTTCGGGCTTAGCTTCGGGCTGCCGGCAGGATGATCGCTGCCCCCCTCTTCCGCCAGAAGTCCCGACTCCCGGAGCGCATGAACGCTTAGTGGAAAAGTCGCCGCTCCCGTCAGCGCATTTCCAAGGCGGATTCCGATTTGTGCCAGCGGAAGCTCTGAATGCGAGGGTCTGACAAGCAGGAATACCGGCTCGCCACTCCGTTCGCCCCCGCCGAAAATCTCTTGATCCTGTGCATCGAAGCCGAAATCCGGCCGCGTGTGGCTGCGAAAAAAGCCGACCGGGTGTAATCCGCCGGCAGGCGAACTTCGCCAGCGTTCCAGACTCGCCTGGAGCGCCAGCCGATCAGAGGGGGAGAGCAGCCACGAAGGGCCGTGCTGATGCTCAGAATCAACGGGCTCGAAGTCCTCGATTACCACCACCGGCCGTTCCGGCCGCCCCGCGTCGGACTCAACTCTGCCCAAGAGCAGGCCACCGATTTCCAGGCCCCGCTTCGGCACAGACTTAAAAGCTTCTTTAATCGAAAACGCCAGCGCCTCAATGGCAGATCCGCTCATCCGGACTGCCAGCGGCTGATCGGGACTGTCCCATATGAACCACGACGTCGTTTCGGGTATTCTGTCCCATCGAGCCCGCTCTTCTGACATACCAGCCTCCTGTCCCGGTGTTTTCGCTGGCACGTCGAATTCCTATCGGAGTGTCAGCTTCCATACGAATTCTGCGAACCAGATGTAGTGCCCACGACCCGACGCAAGAGCCGGCAATTCAGGGCAGGGAAGATTTGCCATGACGATGACTCGCCCCGGGAGGCGCAGGGTTTAATTACCGAGCCCCGCCCCAAACCGGAAAGATTCCCCTAAATCGCCTGAAACCCGGCCCGCTCCAGCCCTTTGCGAGCCTCCCTGTTCTTCATGAAGGTGCTCCACACAAAACCCGAGCGCAGGTTCTCAGCCATCATCAGGGTAATGCCCGTATCAATCCCAACCACATCCGTGTCGTACCAGTTCTTTAGCGGGTTGAACGCATTCACAAACCCGTACCGGCACCAGCAGCGGTCTCCGAACTGCTTCTTCATATGCTTCAAAACGCGAAGCGTCGCTTGCGGCATAAATACCATCGAACCCGCCGGAGCACTCGGCACTACAGTCCCATCCACTGGCCCCATCTGTGGTGGACCGCCCCACACCACATAACCATTCTCTGAATCCGACGCCGTGATGCCCCAGAGGTCGTCACTGTAGTCGGGAAACTGGCTCGCCAGTTCCAGGCAGAACCTGCGATGAACCTCCGTGGCAGTCATCGAATTTTGAAAGTAATCCGCGAATCTGTCCCGTTTGCCCCGTAAATCGAACCATGCATGCGAGTACTGATGCACAAACAACGGCGCAAACGAACCGATGTAGCGCATTCCCTGGTACTCGAACGTGGTTCGTTTCCAGCCGGTCCAGGCTTCCAGCGGCAACGGATGCGTGGAAGACCCAAGCCCCAGAAGATACATCATCATCAGTTCGCTGTAGTAATCCCAGCGATAAGGCAGGAATCCTGCCTCGGGTGACCATCCGTGCGGCAGCAGAGAAGTGTCTTCAGAGAGCCACGTCCATTCCACCCGGTTGAAGATCTCGTTCGCCAGGTTGTAAATTTCCTCATGCCGGAAGTGCTGACGGCAGCTTAGCACTCCGCAAAGCAACATCGCCGTATCGATCGAGGAGATTTCGGAATCCCAGATCCGTTCACCCGTCCTGATGTTGGCAAAGTGATAAAAGAACCCGCGATGGTGGGGCATTACTTTCCAGAGAAATCGCAAGGTGGCGAGCACGCGATTGCGCGCAGCCGGGTAGGGAATATACCCCCGTTTCTCTCCGATGCAAAGCGCGGTCAATCCAAATCCGGTGGCCGCGATGCTTGCCACCAGGCCATTGTCAGCGGCGCGCACGTTGCATCGATCTTTCGTCAGTCCGCTTTGCGGGTCAGACTGATCCCAGAAGAATTGAAAAGTCGCTCGCTCCAACTCTTCCAGAAACGCGTCGTCCTCCTGGGTGATGACACCAGACAGCGGAGGGGAGACAGCCGAAGACACAAGCGCAGGAGACTTTTGCCGGGCTGATTTGGATGGCACTTGCGCGCCTTCCAGGAACGTGTTAGCGCCTGCGCCGGCGAACGCAAGCGAGGCACTCCGGAGCATGCGATAAAGGAAAGTGCGGCGGCGAACCAGATGTCGCTCGAGGTCCTTCACTGGTGAACCCACCAGCTATGGCCGTGGCTCCCGCCGTCGATTATAGAGTCGTATTCACAAGATCGCATGACTCGAAAACAAAAGACCTTCACATGGCTCCTCGAGGCAGTTCTGACCATTGTCGGTGTGGCGGTTGTCCTGATTGTCCACTCGCGAACTTCACCCCTCAAACCAATTTTACTGACCGGCGCAGTTCTCAGAGACGACACCGATCCGGAAAAGCAAACACCGTTGTCGAATGTGGCTGTTAGCGCGGTTGGCGGTTCCTACGAAATCAATACAACATCTGACGCCTCCGGGTTTTTCAAACTGACTGTGTACCCGCGTCTGGTACCCGGCCG
>JAUZEU010000012.1 GCA_030838885.1 Bryobacterales bacterium
CGCAGTTTGGCTGTGTCGGTGCCATCGATGCGGAGGACTCCGGCGGTGGGCTGATCGAGGCAGCCGATGAGATTCAGCAGGGTCGTCTTGCCGGAGCCGGACGGGCCCATGATGGCGATCCACTCACCGCGTTCCGCTTCGAAACTGATGCCATCCACCGCATGCACGGCTGAGGCGCCGCTGCCATAAGTCTTGCTGACGTCGATCAGTTCGATGAATGAGCCCACGGTGTTCTCTATTCGCCTCTCAGAATGATGGCTGGCTGGATGCCCCGGATCCGCGATGTGGCGATCGCCGTCGCGAGTGCCGCCACTGCCAGCATAACTGCCGCCACGCTCAGAAACACCAGAAGGTTGGGCTGCAGGTGAAATGCGCCGCCGAAGATCTGGCGTCCGATGGCCGCTGCGGCGAAGACGCCAGCGATATAGCCCGTAATAGTGGCGCCGAGGGCAAGGGCGGCAGATTCGGAGACGAAGAAGGCTGCAATTTTGCGTTCAGCCGCGCCCAGGGCTTTGAGGATTCCGATCTCTTTGGAGCGCTCAATCACCATCTCAGTGAAGTTGCTGGACACACACAGGGTAGTGATGACCAGGATCACGAGCGTCAGGAGAAGCAGCGCCGCGCGGACCTTGAGGACTACGTTGGACTCGGTCTCGGCGATGGAGCGTACGGTTCGGAAGTCAACGCCGGGGAATTGGGCGGCGAGGGTTGAGCGGATCGCCTCAATGCGGTCACCGGGGACCCGCAACTGGATGAAGCTGGCAAAGCTTTCGCTGTCACGGGGGAACTCACCGGACACGAGCAGTTCCTGATCTTCGACTCCGCCCGTTGCGATGATGCCTTTGAGAGTACAGGGCGGTTGTGCCCAGGAAACGGTTTGGCCGAGTTGCAGGCCGAGTCGGCCGGCGATGAGTTCACCTGCGAGGCACTCTCCTGAATGGATGTCCCGGGTGCCATTTACATGCCAATACGAAGTCATTCGGGTGGCAACCGGCCCTGGTTCAAAGCCAACTACGGCAACCACTTCATTGCCCGCCCGTGCGGATGTGACCAGGAAGGGGACCACTTCAGCGCCCAGTTTTGCGGCTTCATCTGTGATACCAAGAGGCACTGTGTTGCCGCTGGCCGGGGCGGCTACCAGGTTCGCCCCGTAGCTTCGGAATTCATCACGGATGCGTTCCCCGGAAGTGGAGTAGATACCGAAGAGAACGGTAGCGAGGGTAGCAGCTACAGCCAAGGCGGAGAACGCGAGTGCCAGACGCTGCTTGCGGTATTCGAGCGCGCGGAGAATGAAGCGGAAGAACATCAGAGGCCCTCCCGCAGGATGGTGGCCGGCTCGAGGTTGAGCGAACGGCGCAATGGCTGTGCCGCACCCGCAAGCGCGACGAGCATAGCAGCCAGCATGATGACGAAGGGCAGGACGGGAGAGATTTCGACAGGAGCGTTAAAGACTGACTGGCCTACGAAGTGCGCCAGCCAGACTCCGGTGAATGCGCCGATGATGCCGCCGAGCAAGCCGACAAGTGCGACCTCCAGACCCAGGATGACCGCGACCAGCGAACGTGTTCCTCCAATGGCCTGCATGATGGCGATCTCGCCGCGGCGTTCCATCATAGTAGTGGCGGTGAGGCTCCAGACGGTGAGGCCGGCGGAGAACAGTGCTGCCAGCGTGATAAGGCCCATCAGGCCGCCCACTTTATCCAGAACTTTGCCTTCCGAATCCGCCACGCGACGGACCGGGCGGGCCTGTGTGCCCGGGAGCGCTTCTTCAATTTGGCGGGCGATGGAAACGACGTAATTGGTGCAACTCCAGCGCTCGAGTTCGGCGGCTGTCATGAGCTTGGGGTCTTTGCGGGCGAAGTCGTCTTCAGGTTTGGTGAGTGCGGCGACGTCAATCCGGTCCACTACGCCGGGGCGTTTGGTGAGCTGTTGCACGCGCGCGAGCGGGAGAAGAACGCGGTCGTCGGCTTCATCACCGGAAGAGATAATGCCGGAGATCTTACACGGAGCGCCCAGCACCGTGACTTGCTGTTTCAGTTTCCAGTTCATCCGGTTGGCGATGCCTTCGCCCGCCATACAGTCGTTGGAAAGATCTTCGGCCCACCGACCCTGTACGGACCAGGCAGGATTCACCTGGCGCAGACCGGTGAAACGGACTCCCTGGAGCGGTAAAGCGCCATCCTGCGCTGCCAGGGATGGGGCTATGCCGGTGATATTGAGGCCCCAGAAGATGCCTTTAAGTTTTGGCACGTCGGCTTCGGCAATGTAATTGGCGCTGCCCGAAGCGGTGGCAGTTGTCACGCTGCCCACACCGCCCGTCATGGCGGCGGCCCGCATGGTGACGGCGATATTTGCGCCGGCGGTGCGAAGTTCGCGATTGACCTTATCGCCGATGGAAAGCATGACTCCGAGCATGGAAGTGGCTACGGCCGAACCCATAGCAATGGCCGCTACGATGAGAGCTTTGCGGCGGGGCGCGCGGCGGATGGAGTCTTTCACAAAGCGGATCAGCATGGGAGGTCAGCCCTTGCGAAAGGTGGAAACGCCGCCGTCGAGAGCCGCTTCATCAATAACCAGAGTGCCACCCTCGATGTGCGATTTGAGCGGGATGGGATTGCAGCCGCCGGGGGTTCCGATGGTAGCAGTCACGATGTTGGAGGCGCAGTTCTTACAGATGACTTCGGAACCCTTTTGGTAGAAACCCTGAGTGCCGCAGATGGCGCAGGCGTCGAGCGCTACCGCCAGGGAACGATCGGGTTTCTGGATGACGATGAAGCGAACGTGAACGCCCTGATCGTCGACTATGAAGCGATGCAACTGGCCATCAGAAAGTGCAGCGGTGGGCAGCCGGATGGCGTGATTTTCGAAGGTGACAGAGGCGGCTTCGGAGAGCGCGGCGGCCTGGCGGGCGTAGATGAACTCAGCCGTAATCATCAGGATAAAGACGCAGGAAGCGATGCAGGAGGCGGTCATCCAGAGGCGCTCCCGGCGTGCGGTCCATTTCGCCTTGCGGAGAGCGACGCCTTCGAGTCCATCGGTTTTGGGACTCCGGCGTTTGCGCCATTCCATGAGCATCATGACTGCGGCGAGAGCGAGGATGGTGATGAAGAAAAAGATGTCGTTCTTGACGACGGGGCCGATAATGGCCATTTCCGTCTTGCTGCTGGGCAGGATGCGGGCTTCGGAGAGTTCGTGCAGCCCGGTTATGGTCAGTTGCGCCACCACGACCATCAGGATGACTGTGGTCATCTGGAAAAACTGGCGCAGGTTGACGCGGACTGTACCGCGGACGAAGCTGATGCCGAAGAGTGCGGCGAGCGCGATTCCGGCGGCTGCGGAGACCCATTGCAGAACGCCTGAGGTGTCCAGACGGACGGTCCACAGCAGTAGCAGGGTTTCGAGACCTTCCCGGAAAATCATCAGAAAAACGAAGAGGAAGACGCCCCAATTGCCTCTGCCGTCTGGCGTGCCTTCCTGCAAGCGACTTTCAATTTCACCTTTCAGCCTGCGCCCGTGGCTGTTCATCCAGACAACCATGCTGAACACGAAAACGGCGCTCAGAAGAAGGGTGTAACCTTCGTAGGAATCGGCGCTGAGGTTGATTTTGGTAAAGCCCCAGGCGGCTACAAAGCAGGCAAACACGGCAGTTATGAAGGCGCGGTAGACGGTGCCTATAAGCTCAAAACGACCGGTCTTTTTCAGGTAAGCGACGGCGATGGCGATAACCAGCGCGGCCTCAACACCCTCCCGCAGGGTGATCACAAAAGTCTGAAGCATATCGGCAACTGAGTTGCAAAGACAGTATAACAAAGAACGAGGACCAAAAGCGTCCGGTATCCTATACTCGACTTATGCCTGGTCGCCTTTACGTGGTTTCGACTCCTATTGGAAATCTGGAGGACATCACTTACAGGGCGGTTCGAGTGCTGAAAGAGGTGAATTGGATTGCGTGTGAAGACACGCGGACCACGGGCCATTTGCTGCAGCATTACGGCATTTCGACGAAGATGATCAGCTACCACGAGCACAACGAGGTGGACCGCGCGCCGGAGCTTTTTGCGCGGCTGCAGTCCGGTGAGAACGGGGCACTGGTTTCCGATGCGGGAACGCCACTGCTTTCGGACCCGGGGTTTCGGATTGTGCGTGGACTGATGGTGGCCGGGATTCGGGTAGAGCCGGTGCCAGGGGCGTCGGCACTGCTGGCGGCGCTGGTGGGGTCGGGACTGCCGACGGATCAGTTCCATTTTGGCGGATTTTTGCCGCCGAAGCAGGGGCAGCGGACGCGGGTGCTGGAGGCTTTGGCGGATGAGCCCGCGACGCTGGTTTTCTATGAAGCGCCGCACCGGATCCTGGAGACCCTGGGGGATATCGCGGCGGTGATGGGACAGCGGGATGTGGCGGTGGCGCGCGAGTTGACCAAGTTGCATGAAGAGGTGCTGCGTGGGACGGCGGCGGAAATCCTGGCGGTGCTGGGGGCTCGCGACAGCGTTCGCGGGGAGTTCGTGGTGCTGATTGCTAAGGCAACCGAGCCGGAGCCGGATGACACGCCTGTTGAAGAGGCGATCGGGTTGCTCGTGGGGGCCGGGGTGGGGCGCATGGATGCGATTAAGACGGTTGCGCGGCAGCGCGGGCTGTCGAAGCGGGAGGTTTACAAGCTGGTGAGCGGGCCGGCGGGGCCGAAGACAAAGCGATAGCATTTTGGTTCTGAAGCCATATTTAACCCAATTAAAAGCCAATTTAAAGCCAAATATGGGGCTTTCCAAAGCCAATTCAAGCCAAGTTCGGCGGCACTCCTTGCAATGTTTTCATAGACATCCGCCGAAACATTGGCTCGGTTTCCGGAAAGCGGCCAGTGGCCGCTCATTTGGAGGCAGTATGCGGTGCTGGGAGGACAGAACGACGCGAAATGAGAGATTGGGCTCGGCATTGCGACTCGACTTTACACCGTCGCGTACCGAAACACGGGTTCGGGCCGGTGGCGATTCGGCTGTAAACGATAGGAAGTAAGTCAGTAATGATTATTTCGAATGGACGTGACCGGGGTCGTCGGCGGTTGACAGACTGGGATGGAACACGGATGAAAAGGATTCACGCCGATACGGGCTGATAAGGCGGCGCTCTGGTTCGACGTTTGGCGGTATCGCGGCAATGGTTCCGGCGCGCGAGCGGCATTACGGACCTGTTGAATGTTCCGCAGAACACGCGCATTCGCATTGCAGGTTTGACAACCCGCGAAGCCGTTTGCAGGCTTCGCGGTTCAGGGGTGAGGGAGTCATACCGAGCAAGCCGGACTAGAAATAAAGCTTCAGAGCAAGTTGCAGTTGTCTGGGCGAATTTGCCTGCGACGTAACTGTCCCGAATGCGGTTGAGCCGACAGTGACATTCGGACCCGCGAACTGCGGGTGGTTCAGTGCGTTGAATGCGTCCGCGCGAAATTCGAGGAAGGATCCTTCCCGGATCGCCTCCAAGCGGAATTGTTTGAAGAGGGAAAGAGCGGTGGTGGCGGTTCCAGGT
>JAUZEU010000683.1 GCA_030838885.1 Bryobacterales bacterium
CTTTTGTATTCTCTCGCCCTTGCAGCAAGCAGGAATTTTGGTTATCAGTTCATTTTATTGTGATTGATCCACTGATAGAGTGTCTTGCGCGAGAAAGTCAATCAACCAGAGGCTTTGCGTTGCGAGATCTTCCGAATCTCCCCTCGAGATAGCGGACTGGATCCCCGCGCTATACAACCGAAACGTCGGAGTAGCCGCGATCTATTCGCTCAAACAGGTCCGCCATCGAGACCGGTGTACTATGCCTTCAGTCGGACAATCTTCGTGCCCGTACCGGTCCGTGGAATTTCAACTCGTTCGTGGTGTAGCTGGTCCCTGCAGGAAAAGCCACGCTCGGCAGGTTTGGCAATGCCGCGTATATTGGGAATTCGGGAAAGGCAGAAAGTGTAGCGTGCACAGCAAAGGAAAAGTTACTCGCAGCAAGTATCGGGCACACGGTTGTAAGGCGCCGGGACTGAACCCCGCTTCGACCTGGTCGTCTCACGAGAGCGAAGGCGAGAAACTGCGGCGCCGGAAGTGACGGCGCCAGTGTATCCCGGAACGTTTTTCCTGACAACCGGCATTGAAGTACTGCCGCTTTATCTGGCTTCGCGGAATTGGTTGATGGCGAATGAAGTCGTCGAGAGAGTCTCTCGTGCCGGCGAAGGCAATATGAACTGCGTGCTGCGGGTGCTCACCTCACGGCGTACGTTCATTCTGAAGCAATCGAGACCATGGGTTGAGAAGTATCCGAGCGTTCCCGCTCCATGGGACAGGGCACTGGTCGAGGCTCGCTTCTACCGGGATGTGGGCTCGGAGCGAACGGTCGCGGGTTATCTGCCAAAACTACTGGGTTTCGATCCCGAAGAGCGCCTGCTTATGCTCGAAGATCTGGGCGAGGCTCAGGATTTCACCTTTGTGTATTGGGACGTGGGTCGACAGCCAGAACTGGCGGAACTGAACCGTCTGATCGACTTTCTCATTGCACTCCACACAGCCTTTCGAGCGCCGGACCTCGCCGCCGACTTTTCCAACCGAGAGATGCGCTCCCTGAATCACGAGCACATCTTTGCGCTTCCGCTGCGCAAGGATAACGACCTCGATCTGGAATCGATCACCCCGGGACTCTCCGGGCTGGCGCTCCATTTGCAACATGATCCGAAATACTGCAGCGAGGTTGGTTCTCTTGGTGACCGCTACATGGATACATCGCGTGGCATTTGCCTCATTCACGGGGACTATTTCCCGGGAAGCTGGCTGAGAGCAAGACAAAGCGTGTACGTGATCGACCCGGAGTTTTGCTTCTATGGGCCACCAGAATGGGACCTCGGAGTAATGACTGCTCACCTGTACTTCGCCGGGCAGCCACAATCATTAATTGACGGCCTTCTCTCCCGGTACGCCGGGCTCGCTTCGGTGAACCTTGGGCTGGTCTTTCAGTTTGCCGGAGTGGAAATTATGCGCCGGTTGATCGGCGTGGCACAGCTTCCTGTAAAATTCGGCCCGCAGCGCAAGGCGGAGCTCCTGCAAATGTCGCAAGCCCTGGTCCTGAAAGCCAGAGCAGCGTGAGAGCGCTCCTCCTGATCCTCGTGGCGGGAGCCATCGCATGCGCTGCCGTTCCGGTTTGGATCGATACAGATCCCTCGGTGGCTCGCGGTGGCCATGAGGTGGACGATGGCCTCGCTCTCATTCAGGCATTTCATTCGTCTGTCCTTGCAGTTCGCGGTGTCAGCGTCGTCTTCGGAAACGCTCCGCTGAGCGAGGGCTTCTCCATCGAACGAAGGCCAGACGACACAGTGATCGGAGCCGACCCTCCGGGGAAGCCTTATCTGCTTGCCGACCTTTCGATCGGATCAATGCAATCCGCAATGTACTGCTTCGAAGCTCCTGACTCGTTTCAAAAAGACCTTTTGAAGCTGCTCGAAAAACCGGAGTAAACCTGCGCTACCGTATTTCATGCTGAATTACTTGTTCGGCTACCTCGAGGAGGTCATGACCGATCACATCCGGCGGTTCGACAAGCGGAATGAGGGTCTTACCCGGCCTCTCGACAAACGCTGCGGAGCAACCGGCCCGCATAGCGCCAACGATATCCCAGGCATGAGCGGCCACCATACGCAGTTGCGAAGTCTCCACGCCCAGTTGAGCGGCAACCATCTGGCAGGTCTCCGGCGCAGGCTTATAACGTCGGACCGGATCCACGGAAAAATTCCGTTCGAAGAAACTGGTCAGTCCGGCATTCCGGATCTGCTGCTCAATGGCTTTCAGGCTTGAGTTGGTCAGTGTAACCATTCGAAAGCCGGCGTGCTGCAGAGCATCGAGACCGTCTATCACCTCCGGATGAGGTGGCAAATGAACCATAGCGTCGAGCACTTCTTGTCTCTCCATCTCCTCTATCGGGTGTGACCGGCTGGCCGCAACCATCGCAAGTGCGGCGCCGGCGAGCATCCCAAAGTCGAAGTATGGGCCGGCTAGTGTGGCGACCTCGAAATGCAGAAGCAGAAGAGAGAACCATTCCCGAAGTACGCTCTTATCACCGAAGATACGCTCAAAGTGCGGGCTTAGCATCTGCAAGTCACGCAGCGTTTCATTTACGTCGAAAACGATGATTTTGTCCGCTGCTGAATACTCCTCTCAATCAGCGGATTGCTGCAGGCTGGTGATTCCGCGTGTGCTGCCCCGCAACCTGAAAAGGCGCTGAATCCAGGTCACTCGCGAAGGTGTCAGCACACGGGTTGCGAAGATATCCGCGGCTCTCCGGTTTCCCAGTGCATAAGTCGGGTATGGATGTATTGTCGAGGAGATCGCTCCCAATCCGATCTTTGCATTCATTGCCAGTGCATACCCGGCGATCATCTCGCCGGCGTTCGCCCCGAGGATCGAGGCCCCCAGCACTTTGCCCCGGGTGTTTGCAAACACCTTGACGAGACCGGTGGACTCCGACTCGGTGACAGCGCGATCAAGCTTTGAAAAGGGGAATCGGTAAACCTGAAATTTCTGACCGCGCGTTCGCAGTTCTTCCTCTCCCAATCCGACATGGGCCAGTTCCGGATCAGTAAAGGTGCACCAGGGAACGCGGTCCTCCTTAATAGAGGAAGGCACACGCAGAATCGCGTTCATAGCCGCAACCTTTGCAGTGTGCTCGGCCATGTGCGTGAACAGGTATTTGCCCGTGATGTCGCCACACGCAAAGATGTTCTTCACGTTCGTCCGGCAATGGCGGTCAACGATGATGCCCTTTTCCGCTGTGTTCACACCGATAGCTTGCAGATGGAGAGTTTCCAGGTTGGGACGTCTTCCCACTGCGACAAGCACGGCGTCCATGGGAACCGTTACTCCACCTTTCAAATGCGCCAGACCAGGCTCCAGCCGTTCGATCTGCGCGCCGTGGAGTAACCGCACGCCCTCGCCTTGCAGGCAACGTTCCAGCATCCGGGCGAGTTCCGAATCGTCGCGACTGAGTATTCTTTCGGAGCGACCCAGCACTGTTACCTCAGAACCCAGCCGTTGAAAGGCCTGCGCCATCTCGATCCCAACCGGCCCTGCTCCCAGAACCAGCAAACGTTGCGGTCGCTCTTCGAGTTCGAACAGACTCTCGTTCGTCAGTATCGGCACACTATCGATGCCTGCAATTTCCGGAATCACGGGCTTGCTCCCCGTCGCGAGAATGAAACGGCGCGATGTCACAACCCGCCTGCCCGCACTTTCCGAGGATGTGATCTCGACTGAGTTGCGATTTACAAAGCGAGCCCGCGCCGCGATCACTTCGACGCCGAGCTTTTCCATGTTCGGGGGTGCATCCGCATCTTCGTACACATACTCGCGAATGGAATGTACCCGCCCGATTATCCGCGACCACTCATGCGATGCGCCGGACGGTACCAAACCGTACTTTGCGGCAGAGCGCATCTCATGCGCAACCCTGGCGGACTTCAGCAGGCTTTTGCTGGGCACGCAGCCGTGCCACGTGCAATCTCCACCTAACTTGTGCTCGGCGATCAGCGCTGTCCTGGCTCCCAGAACAGCCGACATGCCGGCAGCGGTCAGACCTGCTGCACCGCCGCCGATCACCACCATGTCATAGTCCGTGGTCATTCGGCCTCCCTGCCCACCTGGCTCCGCACCTTGCGGACTGTAGACCAGATGCCGAACGTGAGCATGGCGGCAATGAAGAAGTAGACCCAAACGGGAATGTTCTTGCCGGCGACCAGCAGGTAAAGATACGCGGACACGAAGAAGAAGGCCGCAGAGAGCAGAGGCGCAACAGCCGACTCTCCGCGTCGGAGATTGTGGACCAGCCAAGCTACCGACACTGAGAAGAACGGAATCGCACCCACGTAGATCATCCCGAAGATCAGGGGATTGACGCCGTAGCGCTCCCCAAGCCCAAAGAACCACCCCTCAATATCGGAGCGCACGTATCCGTTGCGTGCATAGTCGACGTAGAAATCGATTCCGGAATAGGAAGCCCCCTGAGAGCCGCTATCATTCAGCCCCCAGTTGTAG
>JAUZEU010000039.1 GCA_030838885.1 Bryobacterales bacterium
CTGGTACCGGGCGTGGTTCGCTCCCCGGATGGCGAGTTGAAGTTCGAGGGCTCAGGCGAGCAGCGAAGCTCTCTGGTCGTAAACCAAAGTGATGTCACCGACCCCGCAACCGGTAAGTTCGGCCAAACTGTTCCGCTGGACAGCATCGAATCAGTGAATGTGCTGATGACGCCTTTCCTTGCGCAATACGGGCGCTTCACCCAGAGCGTGGTGGCGGTGGAAACCAAGAGGGGAGGCGATAAATGGCACGCCGACCTGAACGACCCGTTCCCTGATTTCCGGATCCGCAGTTATCACATGCGCGGGATCCGAAACGAGACGCCGCGCGCGTCTGTTGGCGGACCGTTGATCCACAACCGACTGTATGTAATGACGGCGCTGCTGTATTTTCTGGATAAATCACCCAACAGAACGCTGCCTTTTCCGTTCAATGAATCAAAACGGGAGCGCGTCAACTGGTTTACGCAATTCGATTACATAGCTTCGCAGCGGCAGATTATTAACTTTTCGTATCACTTCGCTCCGGAGCACACCAACTTCGTCAATCCGGACTTCTTCACTCCGCAGAGCGCATCGCCCAGCTATGCGCAACGAAATTACATTGCCACGTTGGCCCACCACTTCGGACTGGCGGGCGGAACGCTGGACACTTCCCTTTCGATGCAGCGCTTCCATACATTCATCGGCTCCCAGGGCAATGCCGAAATGATTATCACTCCTGAGGGGAACCGCGGCAACTACTTCGGCGTGGCGAGCCGGGACGCGTGGCGGCGCGAGTGGCTCGAAATCTGGTCGCCGCCGCCGTTCCGGTTTGCGGGGATTCACCAGCTGAAACTCGGGACATCTCTTACCATTTCCAGCGACCGTGGGCGCTATACCTACCGTCCCGTTCAGATTCGGGATTCCGCCAATCGGTTGCTGGAGCGCATCGACTTCACGTCTCCTCCGCCATTCGGCCGGACCGATCTGGAGTTCACTGCGTACGCGCAGGACCACTGGACTTTGACTTCGCAATTTTCGCTTGATTATGGACTGCGAATCGAACACCAAAGGCTGGCGGACAGCCTGCGGATCGCTCCGCGCGCGGGTTTGGCATGGACCCCTGTTTCGAATGGCCGCACAGTAGTTCGCGCGGGCTTCGGCCAGTTCTACGATCACATTCCGCTAAACGTCTATACGTTCGGACGATATCCGAGCCGGACCATCACGAGCTACGGGCCGGATGGAAACCCGATCGGAGATCCTCTCGAATTTTTCAACGTAATCGGGAGCGTTACGGGGCCCCGGTCATTCCTGGTACACGGGCAACGCGTGGCTGGCGCCTTTTCACCCAGAGGAGTGACATGGAACGGGCAGATAGAACACCGTTTCGCGCGCCTGCTGCGGCTTCGCGGCGTGTATACGGACAACCGCTCCGTGGGACTGATGATTCTGGAGCCGGATCTGCTGGATGTTACGAATGAGATTGTGCTGAACGGTGATGGGAAGTCGCGCTACCGACAGGCGGAATTGACAGCCAGGCTTGCATGGGAAGACGGACAGCAACTGGTTTTCAGCTACGCTCGCAGCCGCGCCGAAGGCAGTCAAAACGGTTTCGACAGTTTCGTCGGGAACTTTGCGGCACCGCTGATCCGGCGGAATGTGTACTCCAATCTCCCGGCGGATCTGCCTAACCGTTTTCTGGTTTGGGGCAACGTGAACGTGCCTTTCAAACAGTTCAAGATTTTGCCTATTATGGAGTACCGCAACGGCTTTCCGTGGGTGGCTCTGGACGCACATCAGAATTATGCAGGCGTTCCCTACAGCGACGCTACCCGGTTCCCCCGATTTTTTTCCGCTGATGCGCGGTTGATACGGGATTTCAAAGTGAGCACGAAATACACGGTGCGCCTGTCAGTTACGGGTTACAACCTGACGAATCATTTCAACGCGCTCGCTATTCATAACAACGTTGCCGACCCGAATTACGGGGTTTACTTCGGCAATTATCATCGCCGATACCGGTTCGACTTTGAGTTCCTGTTTTAGACAGGACATGCAAGCCTATTCCGCTCGCAGGGCGTCGGCAGAATCGATGCAGACGACCTCCTTATCGCCGTCTAAGACGGCAACGAAATCAACGGCAGAAGAAAGCCTGGAGCAGCATGGTGATCATTCCTGAGTTGTTAGTTATAGTTAGAGGGACACGTCACTTTGGAGATGGAGTGTCTGGACCGGTTGTATCTCAGCTGTACATCGGCGGGCTGGTGACACCGCGCGAGGTAAGCCAAAAAATTCCGTGAGGCCGTAAAGGCGCAGGCGGAGCCGCCAGCAGTCACAAACGATTTCCGCCGGAAGCCGGGACTGCGGGATCAGATCGTCTTCATCGGTCTTGCGCAGGAGAAAGCGAAAGCTTCAGCGGCACAATAATCCCGAGTGTCCGGCCTTTGTGGGCAGGAATGGAGCCTTTTTAGAGCTGCACCGAAGTATCGCGATTTGCCGGGATCAGGAAGGGAAACCCAGTCGAGTCCATTGTTACTGACCTGAAGTATTCTTCACCGTCCAGGCAGGCGAAGAGTGCCATCAACCCTTGTTGCGACCGGCCGAGCCTATGAATTCGGCTCCTGCAGTAATATCTGGTTAGTGACAATGGGAAAGCTCCTTCTCTTCCTCTTCCTGTCTCTGACTCAAGCCGTCACGACTGCCGGCCAACAGGCAAGTGTGGAAGAGGCAATGGCGCTGGTGTCTTCTGGCAAGCTGGACGCTGCGGTCGCTATGCTCGAGGACCTGGAAAACCACAATTCGAACGACCCCGATCCTGCATACCGCCTCGGACTGGTGCAGCTGAAACTGGGCAAGCTGGAGGAGTCCCGCCGACACCTGGAATTGGCCGCGAAGCGAGGTGCGACTCGGCCATCAATCCTGGCCGCGCTGGGTCTTGTGCACAACTCGCTTGCCAAAGCCGCCGCAGCTCGAAACGACGCACCCACTGCTGCAAAAGAATTTCAGGAAGCCATCCGTCTCGACCCTGCCCGCCCTTCGTACTACATTGATCTGGCCCGTTTGTTTCTGGATCACGAAACCCCCGAACCGGCTGAAGCCGTTCTCCGGAACGCTGTACAGCACTTCCCGGGGAACCCGGAAGTGCTGCGATTGCTCGGGCTGGCCGATTACGCCCAGGGGAATAATCAGAAGGCCCTGGACACTTTTCTGAAAGTGATCGAAGCCGTTCCCGACTCGGAGAGCGCTTATGCCTCTCTCGAGGTGCTTCTGCCGGACGCGGGGCAGCGATTGCCCGAGATCATCAGCAGGCTGCGGCTGTTTTCCGAGCGACATCCTGCTAGTCCGATCGGCCATTTCCTGCTTGCGTTGACTGTCCCTGAACAAGCTGAAACGCTGTTGCGCCAGGCAATACGCGGAGCACCTGATTTCTGGCCTGCGTATTTCGAGTTGCACAAGGTGCTGAAGGCTCGGAACGAGTTGGAACAGTCCGAAGCTACGCTCATGAAAACCGTTCAATTGAATCCCGACTTTGCTCCCGCGCATTACGCCCTGGCCGAATGCTACAGCCGCAAAGGGGATCGCGCCCGCGCCGCACAGGAACGCGAACTACATCACAAGCTCTTGACCGTACAGCGTCATGCGGAAGAACAGCGTCGTGCACAGGCTCCTCGGCTGAACTACACCGAACGGGATCATTGAACGTGTGGCAGGGAGTGGAACGCAGTAGTCTTCACAATTCCCTGCCCTTCCCGGATCCGGATGCACTGATTCGCGGGTACACTGCGAACCTCTTCGTTTGATCCGCTCGGCCACCGGATCTCTATTCGATCGACGCTCGTTGCGACACCTAATCCGAAGTGAACGCGGAAGTCGCTCTGTGAGGCGTAGCTGCCGCCGCTGCGCACTTCGTCGACCTGACGCAGTTTGCCGGCAATCACGGTAATCCGCGCACCGATCGCACTCCGGTTAGACTTCGTACCCACCGCTTCGACGAGAATTGCATTGCCTTTGGGACCGAAGTTCTTCAAGAGCGAAGGCTGCGCGTTCATATTGACGATCAGAACTTCCGGTGCGCCATCCCCATCCAAATCCCCTGACGCCAATCCGCGCGATACGGCCGGTATGGACAACGCAGCTCCGGCCTGATCCGTGATCTCACGGAAAGCACCGTTTCGCAAGTTCCAGTACAGATTCCGGGGCTGGCGGAACTCCTCGCCAAATACCCCGCTCGCAAGCTCAGGATAGATGTGGCCGTTGGCCATGATGATGTCTTTCCAGCCGTCCTGATCGACATCAAGAAAGCCGACGCCCCAACCAACCAAGCGAGTGCGGACGCCAAGGCCGCCTGCATAGGTTTGGTCATCGAAGTAGGCGTTACCTTCGTTGTGATAGAGCGCAGGGGTCTCATCGATGAAGTTGGTTATTACAATGTCGATTCGTCCGTCGTTATCGTAGTCGCCTGCGGCCACGCCCATGCTGCCTTGTTCCTGGCCATCCGGCCCATACGCCGCGCCGCGTTCAACGGCGATATCCGTGAACGTGCCGTTGTGATTGTTCCGGTATAGAAAACCAGGTGTCGAATCGCAGGCCACGTAGATGTCGGGCCAGCCGTCATCGTCGAAATCGGAAGAGACCACTCCGAGGCTGTAGTGCAGATCGG
>JAUZEU010000061.1 GCA_030838885.1 Bryobacterales bacterium
TGGAACGCACAAAGTGTTCCCAGACCGACGAGCGAGCATAAGGTGAACCAGAGAGCGTACCGAGCCTGCAAAGGCACCGCCTTGCCCTTGAGCATATCACCGCCAAAGGGGGTGGGAAATAATGGAATCTCGCGATGAACGTCTACCGCCTTCTGCAGTACTTCCTGCCGCTGCAGAATCCTGTCGGGTTCGGCCTGACAGACTTTCTTGAACTCGGCTTCACCCTGCTCGCCGTGCTTTTTTTCGTGACCCGACGAAAATCCGAAGCCATTTTCCGCCATGTCGCTGAACGCCCGGCTCTTTCGATGGCGCTGCTCGCTGCCCTGCCCGCAGTCCTGCGGCTGCTGCTGTTGCGGAACCATCCGGTTCCCGTTCCGGCCGTTTCCGACGACTTCAGCTATCTGCTGTTAGGTGACACACTGGCGCACTTCCGGCTGGCCAATCCGGCACATCCCATGGCGCGGTTCTTCGAGACGGTTTTCGTCCTGCAGGACCCAAGTTACAGCTCGATCTACCCGCTGGGCCAAGGTCTGGTCCTGGCGTTCGGCCAGCTCGTTTTCCGGTTGCCGTGGGCAGGGGTTGTCCTTTCCGTTTCAATGTTTTGCGCGCTGTGCTACTGGATGCTGCGCGGCTGGGTCAGACCTGTCTGGGCGCTCGCAGGGGGGATGCTGGCGGTCATGGAGTTCGGGCCGCTGAACCAGTGGATGAACAACTATTGGGGCGGAGCGGTGTCGGCGATTGCCGGATGCCTGGTCTTCGGCGCACTGCCCCGGCTGCGGAGAACTCCCCGACGAGGGGATGCGGCGCTGCTGGGGATCGGCCTCGGCCTGCAAATGCTAACCCGTCCCTTTGAGTTTGTCCTGCTGGCGCTATGCGTCCTGCCTGCCGTCAGACGACGCCATGCCGCCGTCGCCCTGCTCGCTTTCCTGCCGTTTGGCGCACTTATGCTGGCGCAAAACAAAGCCGTTACCGGAAGTTTCACTACCCTGCCGTACATGCTGAGCCGATACCAGTACGGCATCCCTGCAACCTTCACCTTCCAGAAGAACCCGGTCGCGCACCGTTCGCTGAATCAGGAGCAGGCGATGGACTACCAGGCGCAAAACGAAGTTCACGGGAACCAGGCCGAAACGATGGGGACTTATCTGAAGCGCCTGGCTGGCCGGATCAGATTTTTCCGGTTCTTCTTCTACGCGCCGCTCTATTTGGCTTTGTTTTGTTTTTTGCCCGCCGTGCGCCGCGCCCGGTACGCCTGGGCGGTTGGGTCTGTTTTGTTATTCGCGTTGGGGACCAATTTATACCCTTACTACTACCCTCATTACATGGCGGCAATCACCTGTATTTTCATACTGATGAGCGTGGTCGGGCTGGAGCGTCTCGGGCAGGTTTGGGTTCGCTTTTTCCCGGTGGGTCAGGACGCCATGCGCCTGATTGCCCTGCTCTGCATCGCCCAGTTCACGTTCTGGTTCGGGCTGCACTTCTTTGGCAATGACGACCTCTTCATCGCAGCCGGACCCTACGAAAGCTGGGATTACATCAATTTCGGGGATTCAGAGGGCCGCATGGCAATCGATCGCCAACTGGCCGCGTCGCCCGGCAAGCACCTGGTCTTCGTCCGGTACAGCCCCAGCCATACGCTTCGCGAGTGGGTGTACAACGAAGCGAACATCGACAGTTCGCGGGTCGTGCGGGCGCTCGACCTCGGGCCTGAAGAGAACGCCAAACTCATCCGGTGTTACCCGAAGCGGAAAACCTGGCTGATCGAGCCGGACATCCACCCGCCCCGCCTCAGCGCCTATGTCAGCCCTTACCTTTCCCCAGCGCCATAACCCAGTATTCGGCTGGCTCCGGGCCCGGATTCTTCCAGCCATGCTCCACGTTCGAGGCCATGTAAATCACGGAACCGGGAGTCAGGTGTGTCGTTTGACCGCCATACGTCGCGTTCAGCACGCCCCGGCGCAGCATCAGGACCTCTTCGTGGGTGTGCTGGTGCGGCGGGTGGGGCATCTGCCCGGCGGCGAGTTCCGTCATGTGAAGCTCCACCGGGAAGCCGAGGTGCGTCTCGCCATCGAACACCGCCCGCCCCTTGTTCTGTCCGTTCACCTTGACTGGCAGATCTTCGTACCGGAAGGTCTTCGGCACAGACATTTTCTTGTCCTGAGCGGACGCCGTAGCTACGGCAAGAGCAGGCACCACGCCTGACAACAAGGCTGACAAATCGCGCCGGGAGAGTTTCATAGCCACAGAGTTTATCGCGGATTCGTCCGCCCAAACGGTTCGGGTTTTGAACCGTCTTATAATGTAGACGCTCCTGCTGTATATGGAAGAATCGCAAACTCCAGTTCCGGCCAAAGGTCTCAACCCGGTTTCCCTGCTGCGGGATATCGCCATTTCGGTGGTTCTCGCCGTTTTCCTGATCGTGTTTATCTACCAGCCCGTCAAGGTGGAAGGCACCAGCATGATGCCAGGACTAAGCGATCAGGAACGCATTTTCGTCAACAAATACGAGTACAAGTTTGGGGTCAGTTCCATCGAACGCGGCGATCTGGTAGTATTCCACTACCCGCGCGATCGCAGCCAGTCATACATTAAGCGTGTGATCGGTGTTCCGGGAGATGTTGTGGAAGTCAACGACGGCATGGTCACTGTGAATGGCAAAAAGCTCGACGAGCCATACGTGCCTGACGAGTACCGCGATCACATCTCGTTACCGAAAAAAGTGGTGGATCCCGGCGCATACTTCGTGCTTGGCGATCATCGCAGTTCGTCCAGCGACAGCCGGATGTGGGGCTTGGTCGACCGCTCCGATATCTATGGAAAAGCGGTGTTTGTTTACTGGCCCCCGACGAAGATCGGCCGCGTGCGGTAGGGACGCAGTCTCACCAACTTTATTCCTCGGCAAAGTCTGCATCCGGGGCCGGCAGAATGTCTCTTGGTCCCGCCACCCAGACGTACAAGGCATTCACGTTCTCGCGCAGCACGCAACGAAGCCCGAACCCGCTTCGCCGACACCCTAGCAGTTGCGTCGCCGCGAACCCCTTAGTCCGCAGGAAGCGCAGGTTCTCGAAGGAGTTTATGACGGCCTTACCGATAAGGAGATTGCCGCAAGGACCGGCCTCTCGGCCGCGACCGTCAAGAACGTTGTACACCGCCTGTACCGCCGCGCGGGCGTGCGAAGGCGAAGTCAGCTGGTCCGCGCGGCCTTCGTGGCCCCGCTGACGGATTGAAAGCCGGGCAGAGAACACATTACACAAAGAATGTGTCAGACCGAGTAGACCCGCCCCCGGTGCAGGCCTAACAAAATCTGGACCAACCGGTGGCCGATCAGTTCGTGCAGCGTAAGCAGCTCCTTATTCGCAGCGAAGATCTCCGCCGGATCGTTACTAGTGCAGCCCGCACCTGCCTTGAGCGCATCCGTGGCCTCGCGAAGGATGTTGTCTTCCATCACCTCGCCGGCCATCTCCCACAGGGTGATGAAGCGGTCGACCGCAGTCGGGAAGCTGACCTTGAACACGCCAAAGTTGCTGGTGGTGCGTGGCGGCTTGTAATCGAGATTGAACGGTCCGTTGAAGCCGTGGCTGCGCAGCAGAACGAGCACGTTCAGCCAGTCCAGGGGATTCACCAGACCCACCGCGATATCCACGTCATGCTTCAGCCGGTATCCGTCGTTGATGTCAAAGTGCCAGAGCTTGCCGGCCAGCAGTGCGCGCGCCAGAGCGGCCCGCGGCGCGCCACCCCACATCAGCTCATGCAGGTATTCCGGGTTCAGGCCCACCATCTCCGGATGCGTCAATAAGCCCGAATTGATCCAGCCCAGCATCGCGTCGCTGGTGGGCAACAGGATCTCCGCCTGTGGCTCGAACGGCTTGGCTTCCATGCAGTGCTTCAGCGTCGCGCGACCCTTCGCAGCAGCCACTTTGATGTCGTGCTCGCAGGCGGCGTTCATGGCTTCCGCGAACCATTTCAGGGTCTGGGTCTCTTCCACGGCGCCCTGGATCTGATAGCCCAACGACCCCGGCCAGTACACCGCAAACTCTGCGCCCAGCTCGTGCCCGATATCCACGGTATTGCAAAGCCGCCACGCGGCATATTTACGGATCTCCGGGGCTTCCGCTGCCGGGCTCGCCGCGAAGACGGCGTGATGAAATGTCTCGGTGGTCACCATGGAGCAGCGCATCCCGGCTTCCGCCAGCGCCGTCTTAATACGCGCCACAATCTCGTGCTGCCTGGCCTTGCCCAGCGCCTCAGTAGGAATCACATCCGTGTCGTGAGTCGCCCAGCACGGGATGCCGATTCTGCCGTACTCTCGAATGACTTCCTCAAAAGTGACCGGCGTGCGGGTAGGCGCGTGGAACAGCGCGTGCCCCTCATACGCCCCTGCCCACTGCGGACCCGAAATGTAATGTTTGCGGCGCGTTTCCGGCGAGTAGGAGCCGCCACACGCGTCCATGAGCCGCAATACAAGCGATTGCTGTTGATCGGGAGTGACTGGTTTCATTCTGCGAGTCTCAGCATATCGCACGGGCCGAAAATGCGCCGTTAATGATAAACTGACGGTTTGCCTGGAGCCTTTTCGCTCGCTCGGGCGGGACAGTGGTTTCTCCATTCAGGCATTCAATCGGCCTCCGGTGGCGTCTCCCGGTTCTACCGCGCGGATCTTAAAAAAAATAAACCCGTCTCCACGGAGATTACCGGGTACGCCGCCAGTGCACTGGTCTTTCTGTACCACATGACCGGGGACGAGCGGTACCTGGATCGGGCGCGCCTGACTGCCCGCTTCCTTTGCGATCACGCGTGGGACGGCCCGTTGTGCACGTTCCCGTTCGAGCACCCATCGCCTTCCACAGACAGCCATCACCACAGCTACTTTTTCGATTGCGGCATTATCATTCGCGGGCTTATTGCGGTTTGGCACGTGACGAAGGAAGACCGTCTGCTGGACATGGCGATCGCGGCGTCACACGGGATGATTGCCGATTTCCACTCGGGCGACGACTTCCATCCAATCCTGGAACTGCCACACAAGCGGGCTCTGCCGCGTACGGAACACTGGTCGCGTATGCCTGGCTGTTATCAAACGAAGTCGGCTCTGGCCTGGTGGGAAGTGGCCGAGGTAACGGGCGAAACCAAGCTGCGCGAGGCATATCTGGAAATGCTGGCGACCAGCCTTGAGAGCTGCCGCCATTTTCTGCCAGGTACGCCGGAGCAAATGCGCGTGATGGACAGACTGCATCCGGCTTGTTACTTCCTGGAAGCGATGTATCCGGTACTCGACCGGCCAGATTGTGTGGCGGCGTATCGCAGTGTTCTCGCTGCTGTGGCGTGTTATCTGCGCGATATCAAACCGGTTTTTTGCCGTTCTGATGTGTACGCCCAACTGCTGCGGGCTCGTATTTACGGGGCGAAGGCCGTGCCTGTGAACGTGGCGGCAGCACGGGAAGAAGCGGCTGCTTTAGCCGAATTTCAGGTGATCAGCGACGATCCGCATCTGGATGGCGGGTTTCTCTTCGGCCGCCTCCACAATGAAATGGTCCCCCACTCGAACCCGGTTTCCACAGCCTTTGCGATTCAGGCTTTGGAAGCGTGGCGTGCATTCGAGTCCGGTGAAGGCAGCTCGTGTCATCTGCCTCCCATCTGACACCTGTCGCACTGGCATTCGCGTCCGGCACTGCGCCGCAGAACCGGGCGATGCTGGAGCGGTTCGCTGCTGCGCATCCTTCCCTGCCTCTCTACGTTGTCTCTGAGTTTCAACCGCAGTGCGGGCATTGGATCCCGTGGCATGTGCTTCGTTCGCCTGGCGAGAACGTGGCGGCAATTCGTGCCGCGCTGGATGGGCGGACGGTGCAAGCCGCCGCGGTGGCGGTTGCTCAGGGAACGGCTTACGGGAACATGCGGCTCGCCGCTGCGCGGCTTCGCGGCGGACGCTTCGCTGTGTACGACGAGGACATGAAGAGTCTTTCGCCGGCTGCTGTGCCGCTCTGGTTCCTGCGAAATGCGGCGCCGGTCGCCGGGGGGCGATTACACAAGTGGATTCGCCGGTTGGCGCACCCTTCGGAATCGGAGATTCCGGTTCGGGCCCGTTTGGCGCAGGTGCGGGGTTTGGTTGCGAATCGTTTTCGTGGCGAGGCACGCGACATTCCGTTGCGTGGGGGGGAAGATCTTGCGGAGGGCATCACTGTGGTGGTGCCGAGCCGCGATGGGCGAAAACTGCTGGGGACCATGCTGCCACCTCTGCTGGAGCAGATCACGAGAGGCGAAGTGGTTTTGGTGGATAACGGCAGTGGAGACGGGACAGCGGACTGGCTGGCGCAAGAGTATCCCGCCGTTCGCGTGACTCAGTCCCCTGCCCCGCTTTCATTTGCGCGAGCGGTTAATGCCGGCATTGCTCAGGCGCGGTACCGGCGAACGCTGCTGCTGAATAACGACATGATTGTGGAGCCGGGGTTTATCGCGGCTCTGGAAGACACTTTCCGCCGCGTTCCGGACCTTTATTGTGCGACTGCCCAGATATTCTTTCCGCCGGGGATCCGCCGTGAGGAGACTGGTAAAGCCGTTTGGAGGCGCGAGAATCCGCTCGACTTCCCGATGCGCTGCAATATACCGTGTGCAGGCGAGGATCTGACGTGGGTGTTCTACGGCAGTGGCGGGTGCTCCCTGTTCGATACGGCGAAACTGCGAGAGATGGGCGGGGTCGCGGAGGTTTACGACCCCGCGTATGTGGAAGACATGGACTTTGGCTACCGCGCGTGGAAGCGTGGCTGGCCGTCTGTTTATTGCGCAGGAGCCAGGGTGGAGCACCGGCACCGCGCGACCACGGCTCGCTTCTATACGGCGCGCCAGCTTGAGTTTTTTGTGGAGCGGAACTATCTGCGGTTTCTCATTCATGCTGTGAGTTCGCCTGCGTTGTTTGAGAAGCTGTGGCTGGATGCTGTTCGAAGGCTGCAGTTGCTGGCCATGAACGGAAACGAGGCAGCGCTCGATACACTGCGCGATGTTCCCCGTATCGGACCGCGCCCGCCCGCGCCCGCCGGGCTATTGTCGGAAAGCGAGATCTTTGCGCTGGGGAACGGCGACTTAGCCTGTTTTCCGGGACGTGCCCCGCGGGGCTTCAGGACGATCCTGATAGCGAGCCCTTACTTGCCCTTCCCGCTCTCGCACGGGGGCGCAGTTCGCATGTTCAATCTAATGCGACATGCGGCAGCCTCACACGATCTGGTGTTGATGGCGTATTGCGATGAGCTTTCCACGCCGCCCGACGAGGTGCTCGCGCTGTGTTGTGAGGTGGTGCTGGTGAAGCGGCACGGCACGCATTATCGCCGCGACACGGCACGCCCGGATGTGGTGGAGGAGTTTGATTCGGAGACGTTCCGGGCGTGTCTGAAACAGACGGCGAAACGCTGGAAGCCGGCTGTTGTTCAGCTGGAATTCACGTGGATGGCGCAGTTTGCGGGAGCATGGCCGTCAGCGAGGACGATCCTCGTGGAGCACGACATCACGTTTGATTTGCAGGAGCAGTTGCTTCTCAGCAGCAACGAAACGGGCGCGGCACGGTGGGAACTGGAACAACAGGCGGCGAAATGGCGGGCCTTTGAGACTGAAGCCTGGCGTAAGGTCGACTGCGTTGTTACCCTGTCGGCGAAAGACGCGGCAGTGGTGACCGGTGCGAAGTCAGTTGCCACCGTGCCGAACGGAGTGGATTGCAAACGTTTCCAGCCGTCAGGAAGTGCGCCTGAACCAGGGCGGCTTCTGTTCATCGGATCATTTGCGCATCTGCCTAATCTTCTGGCGCTTGAGTTTTTTTTGAAAGAGGTCTGGCCGCTGTTGCAGGGCGCATTCGTACTGCATGTCATTGCCGGCAGGAATCCCGAATACTATTTGAATTTCCACCGGCAGCGCGTCACGGTTGAATTGAAGCAGCCGGGGATTGAGACGGAAGGCTTCGTGGCGGACGTTCGTACTGCTTATGCGCGCGCTGAATTGGCTCTGGCACCACTGACGGCTTCCGCAGGGACGAATATCAAGGTGCTGGAGGCGATGGCGATGGGCCGCGTTGTGGTGAGCACACCTGCCGGAATAAACGGGCTCGAGCTGCATCCCGGCAGCGATTTGATGGTGGCTTCCACTGCTGCCGATTTTGCGGCGGAGATCCGGGCGCTTTCAGCCGACCCGAAGCGTCGTCGCAGCATCGAACGGCAAGCCCGCGAGACGGCTTTGCGCTATGACTGGAGCGCCATCGCCGAACTTCAGAACAACATCTACAGCTGATCCGGCAACTACTTCCAACGGATGCCGTGGCGCACGATCTTGTGGCCATCGATCTCCGGAGTATGTACCTCTGTTCTGGTTCCAGGGCCGATATCGAACGGCAGGACGTCAGTGACCTGCCACGCTTCGGGTGATGCGGAGTATCGTTCGGCGCCAATCGCCCTGGCAGCGTCGACACTGTCGAAGGTGCCCACAATCACGATTCCGCCGACGTTATAAGCATCGTTTACAACATCGCGCGGAACCCAGCCTAGAGTGACGGGCGAACCGTGAATAATCAACATGCCTTCTGGCGTGCTCGCCGTCAGGTATTTGCCAGGGCTGGTCTGCGGGTTCATATAGCAGCAGGCGCCGGGATGAGCGGACGTTCAAACGCGGCACGGTCCCAATTTGCCAGTCTGGCAGCGGCCTCATAGGAGCTTTGGAGGAAGTCGAGCAGGGCGTCGTCCGGCGACTTCGCCAGACGGACGTCATCATACTTCAGGATGAATTCTTTCAGCTCATTGCTGTAGAAGGCCGGCGCCGGACGAAGAGGTTCGCCGGCAAGCCCTTCGGGTTCCGGTGCGGCATAGCAGTAAAATGCCGGAGTACCGAAGCCGCCATTCCCCGGCCAGAATCCTGCGCTGATCACTTCGTGCGAATAGGCCTCCCGAGTTATCAGATCAGCCCCCGGGCGAGGAGGTGCGGGCCGTCCTGAAAAGCGGGTGACGGCCAAATCGAAGCTGCCCCAAAAGAAATGCACGGGGCTGGACTTGCCGATAAATTGCGATCGAAACTGCTTGAAGATCGTGTCGCAGCGCCGCAGGACGCACCAGAACCGATGCGCATAGTCCCTGTCGTACGAAGCGTGCTGCTGGTCTTCTTCAAAAGGAATCGGATCGGAGACCTCGACCGGCTTTGGATCGATTTTGGCGTCGATGCCGAACGATTGAAGAAGGTTTAGATATTCCTGGTAGAAGGCTGCCACGGATTGCGGTCGAAGCGCTATGGACTTGCTCTCTCCGGTACTCAGCCGAATGTGAAGTTGATGGTCGATGAAGTCGAACGCTACTTCGAAGAGATCGTCTTTAACGGGAATCGACCAGGTTGACAGACCGCGCGGAGTTACGTACAGAGGCACGTTCCACCAGTGATTTTCACGTGGGGTGAGCATCAGGCGGGTCTTCCCGATGATCTGCGTCCACATGTGAAGTGTGGCGGCGGTATCTTTCCATTCTTCCCAGGGCAAAGCCGGCCAAAGCTCGATTGCAGACTGACTCGGTATCATCTGTCCTCCCTTACCGGAAAACATACTTCACCCTCTACGATACGGCACATCTCCGGATAGATCACCGTAAGCCGCACGCGATGATTTGTCGCGCGAGGCGGAGCAGCGGCACCAGGACCTGAAGAGTTGGTATCCACTTCAGACTGCACTTCGGCATGACTGGTCGTGCGATCGTGCAACGCCAAAACGACATATACGAAGGACGCTGAGCCTCACCGGGGGATCTGGTTCTCAAATGGGCGCACGTCATGGTGACCGCCCGTCAAAGCGGCCCGCAGGATCGAGACTGCAGATGCCTGGATTGCGGCGACCGCGCTGCTCTACGACGCTCCCCTGACCCACAACAAGTCTGACTACGCGGGAGTCTCCAAACTGCAGTTTTCACCCGAATGACCACACCTTGCGGTAACCTGACGGTAGCCAACGCATGCAGTACCGTGCCTGCGAAGGCGACAGCGTTCCGATTGGGTGAAGCGGCAAACGAATGTCGGGCGCGCGATGCCGGTAAGTGGCTAAGCCGTAAAGCCGAACGGCTTGCGTTCGCCCTGATGTACTGTGGCGCCAACCGTGCCAACACCTTCAATGCGCGCACCCACCGTATCACCCGCTTTGATCCGCGCGCCTTTCGGGCAGCCGGTGGAAATGATATCGCCTGCGTGCAGCGTAAAGAAGTCGCTGTGGAACGAGACCAGATTCAGCGGGCGATGCTTCATGTTGCCCACGAAGTCGCGGGAGCAAATGCCGCCGTTGTGTTCTGTGATTACTTCGAGGGCGTCGATATCGGGAACTTCGTCAGCCGTGACAATTACGGGGCCGAAGCTGAAGAACGTGTCGATGCTCTTGGAACGCGTGAGATAGCGGGGGTTCTTGCGCAGCACGTCGAGCGCGGTGAGATCCAGCGTCGTCGTGAAGCCGTAGATCACCTCCCGCGCTCTCTCCACCGGCACGAAACGGCAACTGCGCCCGATGATCACACCCAATTCGCCCTCGGCATCCACATCGTCGGAAACCTCCGGTGGCGGCAGATAGATCTTGCCGCCCGGCTGGAACATGCAGGAGGCGGGCTTCATGAAGCTGCCCGGCTCTTCGGGCTGCACGGCCGCGATATCCTCCGCATGCGATTTGTAATTCAGGCCGATGCACCAGATCTTGGGGGGTACGGCGTATGGAAGACGCGGCTCGATTTCACTCAGCCTGATGGGGCGGACACCGGCAGTGGGGATCTCCCGGATATCTTCGCGAATAATTTCGAGCAGGCTGTTGGGAATCCGGAGATCGTATTTCGTGTTGATCTCGAGGACGGGAGCGATGCCTTCAGGCGTCAGAACACCGGCGTGATCCTGCCGCGCGTAGCGGAATGTCATGAGTCGCATTACTTCAGCAGGATATCCAATGGCAACACACGCCGGAGTAATGGGCTGCATGGCACAATGAAGTCATGATGTCCGCACCAATGGCCAGCACGGGCGCAGAACTGTTCGCCCGCATCGATAACGAAACCCTTGAACAGCAGTTACTTCAGT
>JAUZEU010000068.1 GCA_030838885.1 Bryobacterales bacterium
GCACCAGCTGATGGTTTTCTTATGAATGTCAAAGCCGACGTATTGCATACTGTTCATGGGGTTCTCCTTTGGGTTCGACTCGGAGCCGGACCTCTGGTCCGGGCTCTGCCTTAGTACACCAGGAAAAACCCCCTCGCGACTTATACATTCAAACACGCGGACCCCCGGCCGCGTCTCCCGGTGATGAATTGATTCTTACGCGCGCTCCCTTTGTCCAGGATCACTCCCGTTGCCTTGAGTTCCTCTGCAATTCTTTCAAATACACGCCATGCCGATTTCTTTACACCTTCCCCCGTCCGCATCTGGTCTGTGACGAACCGGTGCTGACGCACGCCGCTTCACTCGTGTTTTTAACGGATTACTGCCGGATGCGCGATCACTCTCCGCGTCCTGACTCGTCTGCCACTCTCTGAACTAGGGCATCAACCAGCCGAGATCCGACAACAGAGGGAATGTCAGATCGAACGGCGGCGTCACTTCGTGCGTAAGATCGGGATTGATGTTTGGCTCCATTAACTGGTTCGGGAACGCAATGGTATCCCAATGACTCACGGATGATCCCGGTTGATACGGATTCGGCGTGTACAGGATCGCTCGCCCGAAAGCATCAGCTCCCGCACGAATGCCCGGATTGAGCCCGATTGTCGCGTATACGCCCGAGTGGGCTCGGGATCCGAACTGAAGTGCGGTTTTCAGCGCTTGGGCATCATCGAACGTGATTCTCACGACAGGTATTGTGACCGTAGGGTCAGTCCCGCCTAAATCAGCCGGTGGACCACCGGGGACATTGTCGGCGATGATGACCCCGATTGCACCCGCGGCTTGCAGATTTGCCGCCTTCACGGTAAAAGTGCATACGCCCCTGTCAACCAGCGCGATTTTTCCGTTTACAGAGGCGGAGGACACAAGTGAGATCGGGCTACAACCCAGGCCCGCGGCCCCGGGCGTATCAATGAGTTGGATCACTTCGCCGGTTAAGCCTGGATTATCGATTGCTGCCCCAAAAGCTGCCCGACCGATCTGATATGTTCCGGCAACGCTAACGGGCGCCGATACCGTCAAAAGGGGGGTACCCGGTTTCAGCACAGCGGGCGTGGCGGCAGTTACGGCAGCTCCGTTCCACACAAGTCTTCTCTCGTTCGTAGCCGAAGCTCTCCGCTCTCCAGGCGTCATGGCGTCCCACGTTTTGTTTGTCTTCGTGTCGAGCAGGAAATGATCCCAGAGAGCGGGGTAGAAAGGGGGCCCGAATTGGAATCCAGATCCGCCGTCCGTGACGGTCATGAATCCGAGCCCGTGAGCGATCTCGTGCGTCAATACAGTCACAAGATCAATCAGGACGCCGTGATTATTATCGAGCCCCAGATAGAAGCCGCTCCCCGCGAGGCAATCCGGGGTGCCCAATCCGCTGTTAATCACGATCCGCATGTCAGCGGCAAAGGGACTCGGCGCCAGGGCGGGAACAGAATCGTGCGGATCGGGAAACAGGTCCTGTCTCGCTATCTTGTTCGCCATCGCGGCATGATACCAGGTGTTGGGGAAAGGCGCGCCAGGGAAATTTGCCCATACTGTTGACGGCCCTGCTGATTCCAGTACCGCTGACGTTGGCGTACATGTCAGCGGTTCCCAGGTTACATACACGTGAATCACTTCAGTGCTGTTCAGGAGCGCCCCCCACTTTGTCGCCGCAGCTTGAAACGCAATCAGGCGTTGAGCCCCCAGCGTCATTCCGGAATTTCCTCCGACCGGAGCCGCCGCAGTAAGCTCATTGAATCCGTTCGTACCCGTGTCGCCGTTGACTATGATGATCGTCGCAGCAGCGCGAAGCGAGGCCGGAATAGCGAGAGCCAAAAGCGCGGCAGAAATCAACGCGGAGCTATTGGACATCCAGTCGCTCTTCCACCTTTTTCGAAACCGGCTTTGTGGCTTCGCTCTTCGCGGCGTTCTCGTCTGCCGCGCACGCGAGTGACACACTGCCATCCGCATTGCGAACAGCCGTGACGGAAGTCATCGAACTCCGACCCACTGACAATCCGATCGCACCGCTGGGGTGCCGGATCGTCTGGGGTCTATTTCCCCGCGGCAGCGCCGATCTGCCTTGAACGCGTTCGCGGCCGGTGTCCAAAGCCCGCATATCTTCAGCTCCGGGTTCCCTGACTTCCTTTGTTGCGGGATCAATAAACACGCGCGATCCGGCAGACTTCCCGGTCGCTGCCGGCGGAATGTCTTTTTCGACGACCTTTTTGGAATCGTCAGATTTCTGGGCGTGAATCATGCCCAGACTCAGGAATCCGGATGCAATTACAACCGGAAGTTTCATTTTGTTGTTCTCCTTTTCCGAAACGGCAAACGATCCCACAATGCGAAACCGATGCACAAAATGTTCACCAGCCCCGCTGAAGCAAATGTGTCTGGTTCCGGAACAAAAACCGGGACGGCTGATGAAATGATGACGGAATCTATCCCGATGTAGTCTCCGTTCACGGCAGTGTTCGTTACTGTATATCGAAACCCGAAGCGCCCCTGCGCGGCGGAGCTCAAGCCCTGAACGCTAAGGGTGTACGGGGTCCAGTTCACCGGGTAACCTCCGCTGGATAGTGTGCCGTTGAGCGTGAGCAAAACGGTCGTGAAATCACCCACCGATGTTGTCGTACTGCCGGCGTTTGCACTTGAGCCGTTGAGGCTGAGCCGAACTTCCAGGCGATCGGGCGGGCCCCCGGATTCGGTACGAGTGAAGAACGAAAGCGTCTCGCCGTTCTCAAGGTTGACCACAGGAGTGATGAGCCAATCACTGATATCGCCGCCGAAAGCCGCGTTCTGGTAATTGGCGGCAATGTAAGAAGAGGGCTGGCCCGATTGGGCTGCAAAGACGCCTGGATTACCTTGAAACCAGCCCGTTGTTCCCGGCCCGGTGCTGTTGTTCACTCTTACCCATCCATTCGTGGATGGATTGAAAACTCCATCAAAGTTTTCATTGAGGATAGTAGCTGCATCGAGCGCCGCGGTAAAAAGAACAAGCAGGCAGACGAAACGCAGCCTCGCCAATCGCGGAGTTGCCATTGTTGGAGTCATTGAACGTAGGTTCACCGGGTCCCGACGGACCGTGTTGCCGCCGCCTCAAGTTCTTCGTCAACTACGGCTCGGAACGCTTCGTATCCAATCGCGCCCGTGAGAAAACGCCCATTGATAAAAAAACTGGGCGTACCGGATAGTCCAAACTTCTGGCCTTCCAAAGCCTGTGTCTTGACGGCGGCGGCCTGCTCGCCTGAATCCAGACATTTATTGAAGCCCGCGTTGTCAAGGTGGAGCGCAAGGGCCTGCTCTTTCAAGGCTGGAATGTCAAGGCGCTTGCTGGAGAAGAGCAGATCATGATACTCCCAGTACTTCCCCTGAGATCCGGCGCAATGGGCAGCTTCCGCCGCCTTTTGTGCCTGAGGATGCATCGGCAAGGGTAGATCCTTGAAAACAACCGCCAGTTTCCCGTTGTATGCCGCTTCCAGCTTTTTCAATTCCGGATATACCTGCTGGCAGTACGCACATTCAAAGTCCCCATATTCGATTAACGTCACAGGGGCATTTCGGGGGCCCAGGACAGGCGCATTTTCCAAAGAAATGTTGAGCCTGGGTGGTGCCAGCATGAGGGCCACGTGCGCCTGGCTTCGTAGCGACTGCAGGTAATTGGCCTTTGCCTTGGCTATCCGGCTCTGCCGAAGGTGATCCAGAATCTTATCGCGAACGGCCTCGAAGGGTTGATTCGTCTCAACACCCTCGTAATAAACGCGGAGAGATTCCTCTGTCGGATCCTTTGCGATTGTATTAAGTACGTGGCGCTGAAGCAACTCTTCGACCGATACATTCTCTCGTAGGGCTCGCGCTTCGAGCAAATACTGGTTTACGAATTCGTCCAGCGCTTTTCGCTGCGCTTCGTAGTAAACATTCCGAGCCTGAAACAGAGGTGCCGAACTCTTCTGCTCAAAATCGCCAAGCGTCAGTTTCACCCCGTTGACTTCCGCCAGAGGGGTACTGCTGTTCTGGGCAAAAGCAAACACACAAAGGGGCAGGCAACAGACAACAGCCACATAAACGGATTTAGTCATAGGGTATTTCGCCTCTTTTGAATTCTGATCAACAACAACACAGATGTTAAGGTCGAAAGCTAAGTCGAATCTGGTTATCAGCCGTACCGGGTGCGCGGAGACAGCATCAGTACCCGGCACGGCTGCAAACCGGTTGAAGATTCTCTATTGGGTGGTGTCGGTTGTGGTTGAAGAGCGTTAAGGGTTGGGCAAGACGGGCAGACCCCGTGCGTGCTCCCCAAGGTTTGAATGAAGCTGCAGACACTGGTGAGCTTCGATAACTCGTTGCCACTGAGAGGCGCACGCGAGAATTCCGTCTCTGTGCCAAAGGGGAATGGGCTAACTTGCCAGTGCGTCGCCCATGCGCGCGCTCCGGATGCGAATCCCCCTGCTGCTCCGCTTGTGCCTGGCACATTAGCGGCGTTGCAGCCAGTATTTGGGGCAGTGGCAGTGGCGGCCCCCGTGGGTAGTGTAGCCACGATCTTGATGACAATGGATGTCGTGGGTGTCCCTGGGAACAGCGGGTTACCTACGAGATCAGCCCCTGTCAGGCTTTTGGTCGCGTTGGGCGTCAGACGACAGCTGCAGCAATTTCTCGGCTGTTTGTCGGGATCATACGTATAAACATTGATGCAGATGTCACCTGCGGGTGACAGTCCGCCGTGCACCCCCGCGTTCGTAAAGTTAACGAACGTACCGGTAGGCAGGTTGGAAACGTAGTTCACTTGGTACGAATCCTCATAGCCGAGGGCGGGCGCCGTCGCCGTGACCTGGGCAAAAGCTACGCTCGAAAAAACGATAGTGGCGAGAGCCGCCAGTAGTCGTCGTGCATAAGTTAAAACCTCAGACGTAAACATAACAGCGGCCATAATTTACGTCAATGCTCCGATGGAATAGCCATAACGGTTAAAATGAATGTCAATCGCGTGGCACTTGCCTCAGTCAACATATCCGCTGATAGGACTAATTCATGTTGACAGCGACTAATTCGGTGTAGCAACTTGAGCAACGATGCGGGAAATCGGGCTGTAAGTTGTTGTGCCGCCGAGAGATCCTGACATCGGGTTCCCGAGGTGTCGCTTTGACTGCTTCGAACGATGAGGTACAAGGGACTGACGGTGGCTCCACTCTCCCGGAAACTGGAGTCGTCTTCGTGGATGCGTCATACAGACCAATTGGCTGGAGCCGGGGGGCAATCGAGATACTGAGCTGCCACCGGCCCACCATTATCAGCGAGAGCCAATGCGAACTTCCCAAGGCAGTCGCTGACCAGATCCGGCGCTGCAATCCAGCGGACCTGCCGTCTATTGTGGCGAAATTCAGCGCGGGTAAAGCGATCTATGTCTGTCGCGCATATTTCCTTGAATCCCAGGATGAATCTCTGAGCAGGCCGACTATTGCTCTTCTCTTCGAAAGGAGTTCTTCAGCCATCGATACGATTCAGGAAATCGCGGCCGAGTTTAACCTGACCGAGCGTGAGCGGCAAACCCTCGAAGGAATATCCATGGGCCTTAGTACCAAAGAATTGGCCACACTTATGGAGATCAGCCCAAATACTGTCAAGGCCTTTGTACATCTGATCATTACTAAAATGGGAGTAACGACGAGGGCCGAAGTAGTCGCGGAAGTACTGGCTCATGTTGGAAGTACGTCCGATGCCACCATGGCTGTAGGATCGGGCGCAGTTTCAGTTCTGCCTCCGCCCCAGATCGGGCGAAAGGGTAATCGGGCTCCCCGGGATCATACTGCAAGCCTCGATAAGTTCGGAATGTAATCTTCAGTCACATTACAACTTATACAAATAGGCAGTCAGTTACTAACGCGCAAGCTGGACCGCAAAAAAGATCCGCTGTACCGGGTGGGTCGTAAGACCATCATGGATGCGGCAAGCCCTTGTTTAACTGCGTTATTCACTACTTGCATTAGTCGCACACAGGATCCGTAGTAATACATCGCTCGATAACGACAATCCTAAATGTCGATAGATGCATAGTAACTCGATGTCGGGATAAGTAAGTAACTGTAAGTGCGTCAGAGTTGCCCCTCGGAGGTGCGTCTTCGGCTCACGCTGGCCCTTAAAGCAGCGCGGTAACGTAAGAGTTTGAACCCAGAGGTCGAACAGTTTCGCCAACAGTTGAACTTCGCACCTATGGAAGTGTCGCGACTGTAGCGGAACTTGCTTGCGCTGCATGCCAGCCTTGATCCGGCAAGATCGGTCGTGGATCCCGCGGAGTTGCGCCTCATCAAAGAGGTCTCAGACTGGACCGAACCCAGTACGCGGCCGAACACAGCCTCTTCAGCGAAGAGCACGGCCCACCGGGCATTACAGGTGAGCGCGGGGGCTATCAATGGCTCACCAGCCTTGACCGCGACATCAAGAGCTTTCTCGACCTCTGCCGGGAAGTTGTGCTGAATCGACGGATTGCAGTTACATCGGCCGACAGCGGCGCCCTGCTCCTGAACGAGCAGGAAATGAATGCAGGATGGTCGGACAGGGAGCAGGGCAGAATCTATCGCGGACTACCGGACGGCCGCCGCGAAGACCGTGATGACTGGAAGGTTGCGTATCGCCCGGTTATCGACTCGATTCACGGGATTCCGAAGAAGGCGCATGATGGCGGTGCAGGGTTCAACGAATGGTATGTCTTTGAGCGAGCCGTGCCAACTGGCGAGATTGAAAGCTTTGTAAGTTGGATGGGCTTTCGGTTGTACGAATCCGGCTTGGCGGTGGCTTGTAGATCGCTTCTGGGAGCAGATCACAAAGATTGCACCGGAGTCTTATATTGCGGAAGGCACCGTCCTGACGTTCGCCACTTGTGATGCAGATCTGTTCTCGCGGGTGCTCGCGGCGTTGGCCAGCGTTGATCGTTGATCCGCACCAAATATACCTGAGGTTCGATGACAGGTCTATGCCGTGCCACTTGCTTTTGGCCCGGGCAGAGTCCGCGCCGGGCGGCCGGAGCCAGTTTTCACCATTGACCCCGAAGCCCGAGCCGCTAT
>JAUZEU010000085.1 GCA_030838885.1 Bryobacterales bacterium
GATCGCCGCCACGCTTTCAATGCGAATGCGGTGTGGCTGTCCTCAGTAAGTCTGGCATCAAAGCCACTCAGTTACGTACTAAGCAACAATCGTTTCGCCATTCTATTCAACGCCCAGAGCGGTGAGAACTTCAATATGGGCAGCAACAGAATCCTGAATCAGGACAGTTCCACCGGCACAGCTTACCAGCGTCCGTTAGGCGTTGGGCGCAACACCCTGGTAGCACCGGCCACCTACGAACTGAACGTGCGCTATTCGCGGGTTTTTCCGATCGGGGAGCGCTGGAAGCCGGAGTTCTTCTTTGAATCAACGAACATACTGAACCGTACGAACGTCACCGGGCTGAACTCGACCGCCACTGTAGACGGGGCGGGCGCAATTGTGATTCCGGCGTCCCTTGCATGGACATCGGCGCTCGATCAACGGCTGGTGCAGTTGGGCTTCAAGCTGTCGTTTTAGAGGTTAGACGTGTTGCTCCCCGGAACCGGTTCCGGGGTCGTGCTGGTGCCAGCCCCACGTTACACTTGAGGTAACCACGCATGATTCCTCACGCGATCCCCGAAGGGCTCACCTTCGATGACGTTCTTCTTGTACCCGCCTGGAGCGATCTACTCCCGACTGAAGCAGACACCAGAACCAGGCTGACACGGCTCATCCCGCTCAATATCCCCATCGTCAGCGCCGCGATGGACACGGTAACGGAATCGCACCTGGCGATTGCGCTGGCGCAGCAGGGCGGCATCGGCTTCATCCACCGCAACATGTCGATCGAGCGGCAGGCGGAGGAGGTGGATCGGGTCAAACGCAGTGAAAGCGGCATGATCGTAGACCCGATCACGATCGGCCCGGACAAGAAAATCTCCGATGCCCTGGCTCTGATGGAGCGCTACCGGATTTCGGGCGTGCCCGTCACGAAAGACGGCGGCACCCTGGTGGGCATTCTGACCAACCGCGATCTGCGATTCGAGTCGCGTTTCGACATGCCGATTTCAGAGGTGATGACGAAGGAAAATCTCATCACCGTGCCCGTGGGCACCACCCTCGAACAGGCAGAGGAAATCCTTCATCGGCATCGCGTGGAAAAGCTGCTGGTGGTGGATGAGCACTACAAGCTCAAGGGCCTGATCACCGTCAAGGATATTCAGAAAAAACTGAAGTATCCGAACTCGGCCAAGGACGAGCAGGGTCGCCTGCGTGTGGGCGCCGCGATCGGCGCGACGGGCGATTTCCTGGAGCGCGCCCAGGAACTGGTGAAGCGCAAGGTGGACGTGATCGCCATCGACACCGCTCATGCTCACAGCATCCGCGTATTCGAGGCGGTGAAGGCCGTAAAGAAGTCGATGCCGGAAGTGCAGTTGATCGCGGGCAATATCGGGACGTATGAGGCGGCAAAGGGCCTGATCGACCTGGGCGTGGATGGCATCAAGGTCGGCATCGGGCCGGGTTCTATCTGTACGACCCGGATTGTGTCCGGCGCGGGTGTCCCACAACTGACAGCGATTGCCGCGTGCAGCCGTGCGGCGCGCGAAGCGAACATTCCCCTGATTGCGGATGGCGGTATCAAGTTTTCAGGCGATGTGACCAAGGCGATTGCGGCGGGCGCGGACGTCGTGATGATCGGAAGCCTGCTGGCGGGGACGGATGAGAGTCCGGGCGAAACGATTCTGTATCAGGGCCGCACCTTTAAGAGCTACCGCGGGATGGGGTCCCTGGGCGCGATGTCGACGGGCAGTGTGGACCGGTACGGGCTGGATCCGAACCAGAAACTGGTGCCGGAAGGCATTGAGGGCCGGGTGGCGTCGAAGGGCCCGCTTTCGGACCTGGTATACCAGCTGGTGGGTGGGCTGAAGTCCGGCATGGGGTATTGCGGATGCAGGACCATCACGCAGATGCATGAGAAAGCCTCCTTTGTGAGAGTGTCGCCGGCCGGGCTGCGCGAAAGCCACGTGCATGACGTGATTATCACGAAGGAAGCCCCGAATTACAGAATCGAGTAGCGGACCGGGGCGAGAGCACTCCGCTACACAATTTGCCGGAACTGTTTTAGCTGCTATAATTAACTTTCGCCTTTTGTTCGCATATTTAAGGAGCCAATCTCATGGACGAAAAAGAACGCGCGAGAGCGCTTGAAACAACTCTCGGCCAGATCGAGAAGCAGTTTGGCAAGGGTTCCATCCTGCGGTTGGGGACGAAGGATGCCATCGTCCCGATATCTGTAATTTCAACGGGCTCCATCTCGCTCGATTCGGCGCTGGGCACGGGTGGTTTTCCCCGCGGGCGCGTATGTGAAATCTATGGTCCGGAATCTTCGGGTAAGACCACCATTGCGCTGCAGGTAATTGCGGAAGCTCAGAAGATGGGCGGCATGGCGGCGTTCATCGACGTGGAACATGCGCTCGACCCCGCCTACGCACGTAAGCTCGGGGTAGATGTGGACAATCTGCTGGTGTCCCAGCCCGACTATGGCGAGCAGGCGCTGGAAATCACGGGGGCTCTGATTGCTTCCGGTTCAATCGACGTGCTGGTGGTCGATTCCGTGGCGGCGCTGGTACCGAAAGCGGAACTGGACGGCGAGATGGGCGATTCCCACGTTGGCCTGCACGCGAGGCTGATGTCCCAGGCACTGCGGAAGTTGACCGGCATCGTTTCGAAATCGAAGACCTGCCTCATCTTCATCAATCAGATTCGCGAGAAGATTGGCGTGATGTTTGGCAGCCCGGAGACTACCACCGGTGGGCGTGCGCTGAAGTTCTATGCCTCGGTCCGTATCGACATCCGGCGTATTGCAGCCATCAAAGACGGCGACGCGGTGGTGGGTAACCGGACCAAAGTGAAGGTTGTGAAAAACAAGCTGGCTTCGCCGTTCCGTGAAGCGGAGTTCGATATTGTTTACGGCGAGGGGATCTCGAAAGAAGGGGATCTGATCGACCTGGGCGTGGCGCAAAGCATCGTGGAAAAGAGCGGTTCATGGCTCAGCTATAAAGGCGACCGCATTGGCCAGGGGCGCGAGAATGCGAAGCAATTCCTCAAGGAAAACGTGGACATGCGCAACGCTATTGAGCTGGAACTGCGCAAAGCTCTGGGGTTGGTGAAACCGGATCCGGTGAATCTTTCGGCTAACGGGACGGGTCCCCAAGCGGTTCCGGCACCGGCGGTTGCAGGACCTAAGGCGGCACCGGCAATGGCGCCTCGCGGCAGATAGTTCAGGCAGAAAAGAAAAAGGGGTAGCCCGCGTTCGAACGCCGGCTACCCTTTCCTTTTCTGCGGTGTATCTAAAGCCGCGTGCCTCTCCGGGCAGCGCGCGGGACTTTGGGCCCGGAAGCAAGCTTAATCAACTCTTCTACCTGCTCTTCCGAGACACTGGCCGAGATGTTAACCGTCGCGCCAGTGGTGGTCACCGCTATGTTCTGAAGCAACTTCGCAGCTGCACCGATTTCCGGGTTTTGCGCGGCGCTCATCGACATAAGCCCTGCAATCATCTTCACCACATCCGCCAGTGCAGTCGCGTTCTGTGCGGTATCTGCCACGGCCTCCCCGGTCAGTTCGATAGTCGCGCCAAACTTCACTCCACCACTCGATGCCTGAATATTTTTCACCAGGCCCAGCGTCTGGGTTACCGGCGAGTCCTTTGAACCGACGGCGCCTGGCAGCAGAGATGCCATGGAAGCGAGGCTTACCGTCCACACATCCTTGGTGGTACTAAGAGCCTGAACTCGGGTGGCGAGATCGGGGCTGATCGAATTCACATGACTCGCTCTATCCAGGGCGGCTTTAACCGACGCCAGGTCGCCCGCGACCGCGATAGATGAACCGATAAACGCCACCGCGTGCGGAAGCTTCGTTTCCGGGCCGCTGATGAGCGTCACATCGCCGTTCTTCTGAACCTGCTCCTGGCTGTCGGCAGGAAGCGCAGCCACAAGTTTATCGACGTTGAAACTGCCCTTTGCGAGAA
>JAUZEU010000091.1 GCA_030838885.1 Bryobacterales bacterium
GCACCAGCGTCCATCACGGCTGAAGAGCCGAGTGTGAAAACCACTGGTGGAGGACCGGCATCCAGAAACCGGCTCAGTTCCGGACTGAAGCCTGCACCCGGGCCCAACCGGTCGTAAAAAACGTAGCCAGTCACATCCAGCTGTGCCGGCCAGTCCGGCTGCGACTGCGCCATCAATTTCGAAAACCAGGCCTGATTCCCATAGGGCGAGAACATGTCATCGAGCACAGGATTCTGCACCTCGCGTAATCCGAGTTTCCTCCGCAAATCGTTGATGGGAGCACCCCAACGCCTGGCAACTTTTCTTGCAAAACCAAAGAAATTTCCCCAGAAACGCGGGCCGAACGGACGGAAGTAGTCGAGGACCGGCATTCCGGAAACCGCAGGCGGATCATAAGCCGAGAGCAGCAGCGATGGCTGCAGGATCACAGAAACCCAGGGCTTCTGAAGCACCTCGGCAACCAGCGGCGTAGCGAACGCGACGGGATGGCCCACCAGCAAATCCGCCTCCGGCGCGATGGGCAGCATATCCTCAAACGCCTGCTCAAGAAAGGGTAGAAACACCTCTCGGAGAATATATTCGCTGCCTTTACGGGGATGAAAGGCTTTGCGCATCGCAGCCAGATCCTCCACCATCCCCGCCACATTCGGGCGCACCGAATGGAATCGCAGCCCTTCGCCCTCCACCTTCGCCCGATAGATTTCCGAAGTGGCAATGGTGACCGTGTGTCCCCTGTCGCGCAGCCCGAGCCCGACGGCGATATAGGGATGCAGGTCGCCCAGCGAGCCGAACGTAGTCAGAACGAAACGCGCCACGCGTTTAGTATCAACCAGGTCATGACGGCTGAGCGTCAGGACCCCCTTTGCTATTCTGAAATTTCCGGCAATCCCACGTTATTTTTCAAGGAGACTCACCCGAAACATGCCCGTGAAAGTAGGTATTAACGGCTTCGGCCGTATTGGCCGCAATGTCGTTCGTGCCGCCCTGAACAATCCTGAGATCGAGTTTGTTGCAGTTAATGATCTTACCGACACCACCACCCTCGCTCACCTGACCAAGTACGACTCCGTCATGGGTTCGCTCCCGGAGGACGTGAAGGCGGAAGGCGATTCCATTTCCATCGGCGGCAGGAAGATCAAAGTTTTCGCCGTGAAGGACCCGGCTGAGATCGACTGGACGAGCGTTGGCGCCGAGATCGTTGTTGAATCCACCGGCCGTTTCACCGAAGCGAAAGATGCGGGCAAACACCTGCGCGGCAGCGTCAAGAAGGTCATCATCTCCGCACCGGCTAAAGGTGAAGATGTCACCATCGTGATGGGCGTGAACGACAACGTTTACGACGCGAAGAAGCACAACATCATCTCTAACGCTTCCTGCACTACCAATTGCCTGGGACCTTTCGTGAAGGTGCTGCATGAGAAGTTCGGCATCGTGAAGGGATCGATGACGACGATCCACAGTTATACCAACGATCAGAACGTCCTCGATTTCCCGCACAAAGATCTGCGTCGCGCCCGCGCCGCAGCGCTCAATATGATTCCGACCACCACCGGCGCCGCGAAAGCGATCGCCCTTGTGATGCCGGAAATGAAGGGCCGTTTGGACGGCTACGCCATGCGCGTTCCCACCCCGGACGTTTCCGTTGTCGACCTGGTTGTGGTTCTCGAAAAGGACACCACTGCGAAGGAAGTAAACGCCGTGTTGAAGGCAGCAGCGGAAGGTCCGCTCAAGGGCATTTTGGCTTACACCGAAGATCCGGTGGTTTCCACGGACATGCTGAAAAATCCCAACAGCTCGATCATTGACGGCCAACTGACCAATGTGTTGGGAGGCAATTTACTGAAGGTCGTCTCCTGGTATGACAACGAGTGGGGTTATTCAAACCGTGTCAACGATCTGGCTATCTTCCTTGCCAAAAAAGGTCTGTAAGTAGCTCTGTTGCACTGCGCGGGCCGGGAACGAGGTACCGTTTCCGGCCCGCGCCTGACTGCTCCGCGCGTCCCTCCTGCGGTAAACCTTTGTAAAACAAGCGCTTTCCCCGCCCGCGCCCGTAACTTCGGCTTTTCTGGTAGTACCATCTCACCATGAAAAGAACACTTTCGGCCTTTATGGCCCTCCTCTGCTTTACCCTCGTAGCCGCAGCAGCCGACGTCACCGGAAAGTGGACTGCGGAATCCCCCGGCCGCAACGGCACCCCCCAGGTCACCACGTTCGAATTTAAGCCGGAAGGCGCGAAACTGGAAGGCAGCGTGACCAGCACTCGCGGCGGAAACCCGATGACAACCCCTATCACCGATGGCAAGGTTGACGGCGACACCATCTCTTTTTCTCAGACTCTCACCATGCAGGGCAACGAAGTGAAGCTGACCTACACCGGCAAAGTGAAGGGCGACACCATCGAACTTACCCGTGAAGGCGGACGTGGTCCGCAGACCATGACGGCTAAGAAAGCGCAGTAAACCGGGAACTTTCGCGGTTCCCGTCGCAACTATAAGTAGTCGAGAGATCGCGCACTACTGTGCGAGTAAGTACAAGGATTCGTGCATGTTGCGCCTACAGTATTCAATCAGCAATTATTTCAGCAGGGTGTTCGGGCGCTCGCTTTTAACCAAAGCGGTGACGGCTCAATTGCTGTGGGTGGTACTGGCGGCTGCGGACGTACAGACAGGTGTCGTACGTTCGGGCGGCCGTCCTATTCCTGGGGCCGCAGTCACGGCTGATTGCGGCTCTGACAGGATCTCTACCGTTACAGATACCAACGGCCGGTTCGAATTGGGCGGCCTGCCGGACACGCCGTGCCATTTTTCTGCAGCAATATTCGGCTTTGAACAGGCCAGGCAGGATATTAAAGCCTCTTCTTCTCCCGTTACTTTCGACCTTAAACTTCAAACCCGAGCTTCACTTCCGGTGACGAGCAGTCCGGTTACCAGCACCACTCCAACTGCAGCTATCGCCGCTCCTAAGCCCGCCGATGCCAAACCTGCGGACACTCCACCAGCAACGGCAAGTACGCCCCCGCCCGGCGGACGCGGCGGCGGCCCCGGCGGGGGTGGACGTGGAGGCCCTGGTGGTCAGTTGGCGGGCGGACGCGGTGGCAGAGGTGGTCAGAACGGCCCGCCCAATGCGCCGGGACCAAACCGCGGCGGATTTCAGAACCTGAGTCTGGTGCAGAACGGTGAGGCTGCATCGACGGACAGTGAAGTTGCCCCCGGTTCTCTCGGCAGTGTGGATGTGAACTCAGGGGCTAATGAAGCCCTGATCATTAGTGGGAGCCTTAGCAGCGCAGTGCAGACTCAACAAGGCGATGGGCTCGGCATGGGTGGCCCGCAGGGCTTTGGCTTCGGCGGTCCGGGCGGTATCGCAGGTCCCGCAGACTTTGGCCAGCGCCTGGATGGCGGTCCGGGCGGACCCGGTCAGGACGGCGCTGGGGGCTTACCCGGCGCAGGCGGCGGTGGCCGTGGCGGTGCGGGTGGCGGTGCAGTCTTTGGCGGAGGCCGGGGTGGTGGTGGCTTCGGAGGAGGAGGTGGAGGTGGTGGACGCGGTGGTCCCGGTGGAGGACGCGGTCCTCAGGCAGCTAACGGCAGAGGCCAGTTTGGCAACCGTATCAATCGTGGACGCGGCCAGCAATGGCGGTTAAGCGCGAACTATTCATTCGGCAATTCGGCGCTGAATGCCAGACCGTATTCGTTCACAGCTCCCCAGCTTTCAAACGGCCAGCAGGTTCCCAAAGCGGCCTACGCGAACAACCGCTTCGGCTTTTCAGTTGGTGGCCCGCTCGCCATTCCGAAGCTGTTCCGCAGCGACAAGACTTTCTGGTTCGTCAACTAGACCGGCCAGCGGACGCGAACTGG
>JAUZEU010000144.1 GCA_030838885.1 Bryobacterales bacterium
CGATGGATTGGTAAAAACCGGAGGCCGCGGCGGCGTAGGCGACGATGCCCGTCAATACGAGGCCGCCGGCCATGTAGCCATAGACGCGCGCCATATGGGCACGCAGACCGGCATCGATCTGGATGCCAGCGGCGATGTCCCGGGAAGTTCTCCGAACGTCCGAATCGTAATAGCTCATGGGTTGCTCCTGTGGCTTGGTTTTTTCAGGCCCCCGACGGATCGGCTAATGCGCGTGCAGTGCGCGTTCGCTGCGAACCTGATCGGCGGTATAGGGCCCCGCGTTCGGATCGAACGACTGCCAGCCCGATTTGCGGTAAAGCTCGCTGCGTTCCTGCAGGTTCACCGCGGACCGGTTCATCAGCGGCGCGACCTGCGGCAATCGGGCCTGTGGCACCCGCGCCGCGACCAGCGTTCCGCCGCGGCGCACGCCCTCGACAAACACCTGCGCGTCTTCCTCGCTGATGCCGGCATTGGACAACGCCCCAAGCAGGCCGCCGGCTACGCCGCCGATCGCCATGCTGCCCAACATGGCCGCAAGCCATCCGGCGCCGACGACAGCGCCGACACCAGGAATCGCCAGCATGGTGACGAGGCTGGCTGCTGTCGCCGCCGTTGCGCCGATCGCAGCCCCGAGGATCGCTCCCTCTCCCTTGCCACTTCCTTCGCCGCTCGCATCGTCTTTCCGCAATGGGACAAGACTGGCGGTCCTGTTGGCCTTGTACCAGCTATCGGAATTGTTCGAAATCACGCTGGTTTCTGACGGCGGCACGCCCGCAACCTCGAGCGCGAGGACAACCTGATTGGCATCGATGTATGAATCGTAGAGACGGCAGACGGTAACCAGCATGACACGATCCCTTCTCGGGGGGCGGCGTGCTGGCCGCGGCCAGCGACCGGTCCAATAATGCTGGTTACTCTCATTTGTGGCCGCGGAATGCGCCTTGACGAATATCAATGGAGCGGATCTCGTTTTCATGCTAATTTCGTTTCGTCAAAGTTATTTGACGGCCGTTAACTCGGTTCGGCTCAAGCCTTTTCAGATTTGCCAAATTCCGCCAGTCGAGCTTTCAGGATGCGGTTCGCTATATCCTCACTTGTTTCAACGTTTCACGATGCAGCGCTCTCGCCTGAGGCGTGGCCCCGGGCGCTAAAGGCGTTGACGGACGCATGCGGCGCAGCCGGCGCGGCGTTGATCGTTTCGAACAAGAGTACGGGAAATGTGGATGACGCCTGCTTCTCCGGCCTTAGCGCTGGATTCAAGTCGGACTACGTCCGGCACTACGCCGCTCTGGACCCATATTCGCCATTGCTCGACGGAAGCTGGAAAAAACTTTCCGACTGTCTTCCGGACTCGCTGTTACGGAAGAGCGAGTGGTACATCGATTTCGTATTGACCTGCGGCGTTCGCGATATTCTAGGGGCGCGGCTTGTCGATACGCCGCATCATTGCGTTATCTTTGGTATTCATCAGCAGATCGGTTGCACCTTCTCCGACAAGGTCGATTCGGTCGTAAATCTCGTAGCCATCCCATTGGCGCAGGCGGCCCGGCGCCATGCCGAGCGTTTCTCTTCGCCGAAACCCGGTATGTCAGTCGAACCCCGAACGGAGATTCTGACCGAGGGAAGCCGGTTTTATTTCCACATCGGCAATGGCACTCGGTATCCGGACGAAACGGGATCCGTTTTTTCTACCCCCGAAGACGCCGCAGCACACGCTTTGGTTCTTGCCCGGGAACTCGCGCAAGATGACAGCTGGCATGGATCCTCCATTCTCGTCACGGATGACCGGGGACTAGAAATTAGCCGTGTGCGAATCGGCCGGCACCTCGTAGGTGGATGAAAATTCTTCGCGAAGAAGCAAATTACACAATCGGCGATGAACCCATCCAGGATCCGCTATCCCTGCCTGAGTTGATGCCCGTCATGGTCGTCGTGCGGATTTCACCTGCTTGTAGGTGCCATGAGCACCACCAAGCAGGAAAACTCGCCGAGCCGCCCAACTCCCGGCGGTTTCGCCATGGCCGCACGTGCGTTTGGCAGAAACCGACCGGCTTGAGACATTCAGCGATGGCGTGCTCTCGATTACCATGACGCTTCTGGTGGCGGAGATCGTGCGCCCGGACCATGCGTCCGGCCAATTGCTGGAAAAGCTGGCGGCACAATGGGCCAGCTACATCGCGTTCTTGCCTCGTTCTGCTATGCTGGAGTTATCTGGCTCAATCATCGGGCGGTGTTCGCAAGGGTGCGCTACTGCGACCGCAGTCTTCACCTGGCCAACCTTTTCCTTCTGCTGACGTCGGCGCTGATTCCGTTTCCGACGGCGATCCTGTCCGCAGCCATCCAACGCGGCAGTGAATTCGATGCCAGGGTGGCGGTCGCCCTTTATGCCGCCGTCGCCGGGGCCATGTGCCTGTCATGGCTCGTTGTGTTTCACGTTCTGAGCATGCGTCCGTATCTTTTTGTTATGGAATAATCCTCCTAACTGCCTGAATTGTTCTCGACGTCCTGACTTTAGGTTCTAAAGGACTATGGTCCGACGTAATAAGCAATTCCGTAGGGCATTCGACACCGGTCATGCGGCGATTCCCAGGGCATTTAAGGTTAGAGACTTTTACAGCTGCAAACTGAGATAATGGATATGCGCCCGTCTCCGGTGTCTTCATCGGTTCTTGTTAGACTGCAGCGGGGTCATTTTTTGCACTGCAGTTGTCGACTTTGAGCGGGCGACATAGTCAGCAACCAGTTTGTTGACCCCTTCGCGAACTGGAATGGAGGATCGCCACCCCAATATCGCCACGGCGCGGCTGGGGTCTCCCCAAAAACGAGTGATGTCAAACTTTCTGGGCGGAGCGATTTTGACAACTATTCGAGAACTCGCCGCGGCGGCCCTCGCGATCTCGGATAGCTCTCGTAATGTCGTCCCAATCCCCGAAACAAAATGCAGTGGCGGCAAATTTCTTTCGCCTGCCGATAGCAGGGACGCCACGGCAACCACTCCCCGCGCTACATCGTCCACATGTGTAAAGTCGAAGGTGCAATCCGGACCGTCGAGTCGCATTGTGCCGCCAAACGCCGCCGCAGCGGCAAAAGCTGGAACAACCCGATCGGAGTGATCATCGACGTCACCGTATACGCTCGAGAATCGAACCACGGCTGCGCAAAGGCCGCCATCGCGTGCCTGCCAGACAAGCTGTTCGGCCGCATATTTCGAGCGTGCGTACACGTTCATCGGATTGAGAAGGGCGGCCTCGGATACAGGGAGTTCAACCTGCTGACCGTACACTTCCCGACTACTCGCATAGATGAACCATGGCCGCTGCGGAAGCCCAAGAGCAAGCTTCAAAATCGTTTGAGTGGCTTCAACGTTAGTTTGCCAGCAGCTGAGCGGTGAATGCTCGCCCCATATGACGCGCGACACTCCACCAAGATGGATAACGCCTGTCACGTCGGCCAATGCGCGTTCAACAGCTTCGCCGTCGCATAAATCCCCGCGCGCGGCCGGATCGCGCTCGCATATGTCGAACCGCACGGAAACTGCATATGTCTCTGCCCTTACTCTCTCGATCACCGCACAACCAATGAGGCCGCACGATCCGGTGACAAGAATTCGACCATAAAGCGGGTGCAATTCCAGTTTCCTTCAGAGCGCACGAGGCTCATTTCCGCCAATTGAGCTTGCCACTAGCGAACTTGACGACGATATCGCCTATTCATCAGACGAACGGACGGTTGCCAAGAAAAAATGTGGTTCCTTGTGCGAACGGAACCGTATAGTTCAAAGATTTTGCCTTACTTTTGCGCAGCTCTATATGCTTCGCACACCCTAAAGTCGCTACAGACCACGCAGCACTCTCGCCCGCCAGATCCGAACGACACTCTTGAACGCCGCTTCGGTAACGAATCCGACATCACGTATGGCTCCTGCTTGCGGCCAATAGTTGGATTGAGTACGTTCGGCGCGACAGCAGATATCACGCTGCGGCAGGCAATAGAGCCCTCGAAGATGCATCTGTGAACGAATCTTTGCAAAATATAGCCTCGACGAACGCTGTCGCGAGAGCCTCCAGCGACCCCACTAATGCGGGTTTGGACCACTGGCGACAAGAAAGTGTCATGCTGCTCGACACGTGCAAAGTGCTCCACCAGGAGAACGCGCGCTTGCGACATGCATTGAACAATGAGCGATTCGAACAGCACAGGTTGCGCAATTCGGTGATGGAGCTGAGGGAGCAGATTTCCGAGCAAAGCCGCGACCTGGAAAAAACATGCTGGGCTATTGCAGAGCTTCGCCAAGGCGAGGAGGAGAAGACTCTTCTCAGAGAACAGGTCGCGGGCCATATCCGCGAATTGGAGAAATCGTCCTGCCTCATCGCCGATTTGTGCGGATGTCATGAGGAGAATCTTCTTCTCAAGGAACAAATTGCAAGCCGGGCAAATGAACTGCAACAATCTTCCATTATTATCGCGGACTTGCGCCGGGCGGCAGAAAACCACCATCTCCTACGGGAACAGCTTGCCAGCCGCACGAGCGAACTCAAGCAATCTTCCGCTGTTATCGCGGACTTACACCGAGCGGTTGAAACCCACCATCTCCTCCAGGAACAGCTTGCCAGCCGCACAAGCGAACTCGAGCAATCTTCCGTTATTATTGCGGACTTGCACCGGGCGGCAGAACGGAACGGCTTGCTCCAGGAGCAACTTGCCAGCCGTACAAGTGAACTTGAGCAGTCGTTTCGTACCATAGCGGAATTGCGACGGAGCGAGGCGGAGACCATCTCTCTTGCGGCCCACAATCATGAATTAGCGCAATTGAATTCCACTATTACCGATTTGAGACGCCTTGAGGGTGCGGAGACACTTTGCCAAGAAATCTTGGCGTCGACATCCTGGAAGGTCACCAAACCACTTCGCTTTGTCGGACATCTGCTGAAGTCGGTCCGGCGCAAATTCTGACCATCAGATTTGAACAATCCCTTCGCATTGGAATACAATCGAGAGTGTGAGTTTCCACTCGCCGCTGGCGATCTTGGAGCGTCCACTTCACATGAACCCTGTCCGCGGAATGATTGAGCATTCAAAGCGGAAATCACCAATTAGGCGGAGCAAACCTTAAGCGAAAAACTCGGAACAGGCCTCGGCTTACATCAGGCCAATTTTGCTAAGGCGAGCATGTTGCTGCGCCGCAACGGCCGAGAAGCCGTAATTTTGCTCAAGGTGCTCGCGAGCCTGTCGAGCTTTTTTGCCGGCGGCATCCGGTTCGGCGTAGACGCGGCGCATGAGCCAGGCCGCATGAAGTTCGTCCGGATCGGCCCAATGCCCCGCCGCGTGAGGGTACTGGCCGTCCAGGACGGGAATCATTCGATAGTCGACGGGGAAGCCGGTTTGAGGCAGAACAAGCTCGGTAGTTCCAGAGTAGTCAGTCGCAATGACCGGCTTACCAAGCATCATCGCTTCCGCGATAAGCAACCCTAGCCCTTCGGCGCGATGTAGCGAGACAACGCAATCGACGGCATTGAGCAGAGCGAGTACTTTTTCACGGCTCATTGTGTTTTCTATGAGGAGCACGTCGGGGTCCTCTGAAAGTTCGTCGTGCAGCGAGGCAAGCTTGGCGGGTACAAATGACCCGTTGAGGCATTTCACCACGAGGCCGACGTTAGCCGCGGTACCTGGAGGGAAAGCTTTGCGAAACGCTCGGTAGACCGCGGCGGGATTCTTGCGATCATAGAACGAGAGAACGTCAAAGGAAAAGAAGAACAGAAATTTGGATTTTGGCAAACCAAGCTTCTCGCGATCCGACGCATGCGGAGGCTTGAATGTGAGCGCGATCGGCATCCTGATTACCGGCTTGGAGACCTTGCGCACGAGCGCGGCCTGGATGAAGCGAGTGGGAGCCCAAATTTCGTCGATTTCGTCGAACGCCTCACGCCAGGCATCCGGAAATTCGGAAAGCTCCCAGAACGGCACGGCGATACGATAAGCATCGTCCCGCCTTCGCGAGCGCAATTCAGGCGCCAAGAACGAAAGCTGGTCGGCGTTCATATTATAGATCTGAACCCTCCCTTCGATGCGATCGGAGAGCGTCGAAGGTCCGCTCGTATCGCCTCGGCGATCGGCGTCCAGGGTTGACGACATGTCATGCGCGTCGACGGTAAGAGGCCCGCGAGACAAGCAACGGAAAGTTTGACGTGCTACCTCGCCAATGCCGCCTGTGAGTTTGAAGTAACCAACCAGCGTCACATCGGGGTATTTCGCGCCAGATTCACCGCCGCGACGAACCCCCAATGGCGGACGTTGACCGGCCCTTTCAGCCACCGGCTCAATCAACCGGTGATCAAACTGCAAGTGCGCCACCGAATTATTCAAGTGCCAACGCACGAACTCTTCGGCGCTTTCCGCACGCGCCAGATCGAAAGCGCGAGTGAGCGAAGGGTGGGTCGTCCAAAGATAATAAAGAAAGTTGGTTATCAATGAAGTTGGTGCGTGTCGCGGCGCCGCGAAGGCAGGCAGATGAATGAACTCCTCGTAAGTCTGGAACGGATCACCCCCCCAAGGAACGTGCTGCTCAAGAAACATGCGCCGCACTGCCGGAGGAATGAGCGTGCCGGAGGCGAAATATCCATAGGCGTAGCTGTCTGAACCGATGGTGCCAAACCCATTGATGCGAAGCTGATCCTGATAGCACTCTATCAGCGCGGCCAATGCATGGGAAATGTCCGCGCCTCGAAAACGTCGCGTGTATTTAGACAGCGTCGTCGGATCGTCCGGATCAATCCCGCTGAAGTGAAAGAACGTCAACGGTCGCCCATCAACCGACCAAGTCGTGCCATCGTAATCAAGCTCACGCTGGCTCAAATTGAAATAAGCCGCATTAAACGTGGCATCGCGCAGAATATGTACTCTGGACGTGAAGCCGGGCACCAAATCGAAAAACTTTTGATCGACGAACAGGCCGTCCTGTACTTTTCTTATGCAGTCAAATCGCAAATGACGGCGCCACCAATGGAGGATCTCTTCTGTCTCCGGATGCCAAGAACAGCCAAGAAAACCTAAATTATATGCGCCAGCGCGCATAATATAGATATCATTCGGATCACTGTCCTCTGCGGGCTTGCACAGATGCGGCGTCAGCACGAAACTGGCGCCGTTAGCAAGCGAATCGAGTACCGAAGTAAGGGGGCGAAAAAGCAGAATATCGGAATCTAGATATATCACGTTCCGGTAGCCGCGCGCGAATAACTCCAGGAATGCAAAAGGCTTTATGGCAGTATTAAACTCGAGTATGTCATACTGGAAAGCAAAGCTGGAGAAATCAGGAATGTGAAGATCACGCGCCTGCAAGACTTCGGTACGTTCCGGGTAGAAGTCGTCCAGCGGGATTTTTTCGTCTGCCAAGCCAAGGAACAGATCCGCGTCGGGATGGCATCGCGCGACCGACGCAAGAAGCGTTCGCGCATAGGGCATATAGTTGTTGGAGCAAATAGTAAAAATCGCCGTGTCGCTCGGCACTGTTCGGCTTTCGTTGTTGTTGAGGCTTGCGCTGCGTTAAGGAGAGGTCTTGAGACGGAGGATTATCCCTTGGCCGTCGTCCACAATCAAGAACAAACTGAACAGCCCGCAGGACGAGGTAAAAATCGTAGAGCACGATTTTGGATTCAGCACACGGGCCCGATGCTATATGCAAGTTGGCAAGACCGATGTATCTTCGCTCAAGTCTCGAGCGTTTGTACCCTAAAGCGATAGGGGCCAGTGCGAATACAGGATGTGGCCCATCCAGCAAAGGAAGGCTGCGGTTCCGTTTCGCTCAGCAACAGCCGTCTGGACGGGCGTCCGCAATGCATGATCGCACAGCCATTTTTGACCGGTGCAGAACTTCAGCGCTTACTCGCGTGCTCAGCTTCTTGGGAGCGTCTCTGCCGCGCAATTTGCATCCGCCCGGACCTGGCAATGAAACTGGCCATTGGGAACCGGAAGCGGCAGTGCACTTGAATGACCGGATTCTGAGCATGGCGCGGACGTCGGTCAACGACCTGTATGGGCCGCTCGAAACCTGGTTTCAGACTGAGACGGCCAACGGTTTTGTCGATGAGATGAAACAACTCATCAGAACGGAGTTTCTTGACGAGCGACTGTTCGTTTTCAAGGATCCGCGGACCGCGCTCTTGTTTCCGCTCTGGCGCCGGGCGCTGGTGCAACTTGACGTGCGTTGTGTGACGACAATTATTTCCCGCAATCCTGTTGAGGTCGCGCTGTCCTTGGCGGACCGGCAAACCAAAGCCATGCCGGGGCAATTGTGGCCGCTGGAGCGCGGTGGCCTGCTTTGGTTGCGTTACACATTGGCGGCTGAGCGGTACACGCGGGACAGCATACGTTCATTTTGTCTATATTCTGATTTGATGAAGGACTGGCGAAAGGTCGCGAGCCAGTTGGCGCGAGAACTTCGCGTTTCATGGCCGCGGCCGCCCTCACAGGCGGATGGCGATATTTGCAATTTCTTATCCGCTCAACTTCGTCATCACTGTGAGCCAGACAACGTTGGAAGTCGTCCAGGCATCTGGTCCTCTTGGGTCGCACCAATTTATGCGGCATTGTGCAGTACCAAAGACGGCCGAGAGCCGAATCGAGGCATTTTCGATGCGGTCGGACAATCGTTCGCGGAAGCATGTGTGGGCGTTCGGCCCACTTCCGCGCCGGAGGATTTCAGCGCGCGCGCACCCCATCCCGCGGAAGCACGAGCAGCAAACGACGAGCCCCTCGATCAAAAGTCGTTATGCTTGGTCGGGAGCGCGTTCTGGATGTCCGGTGGAGGCGCAGGGGACCTGAACATTATTCTTGAAGCCGCCGCCGGCGCTGGTTTTAGCGTCACTATCGTCCAGGCGCCTTCTGGCGGCGCCGCGCAGGACGCAATTCCAGAACAGCACTTGGATATTCAATATTGCGACCCAAGTTTACCGCCAATCGAACCAGCCTTTTTGCGGCCAACCGTCGAGCTCTTCAGGCACCTTCGCTCACGCCATTTTGACGTGGTGCTGTTTCAAGACCATGAGGCGCTCGGATTTGCCAGCGTCATCGCAAAACAAGCCGGTTTGGCGTTCGAAAAAACGCTGTTGGGAGTCGTGGCTTTCGGTAGCTCGCGTTGGAGACGGGAGACCAACGGTGAATTTCCGACCAATCCGGTGCCGATAGCGACCGAATACGTCGAGCAGAAAGCGCTAGAACTCAGCGATATCGTGGTCCTGCCTTCGCGAGAGATCGCGCAGTGGATGGATGAAGCTGGATGGCAACTCGGTAAGGCACTTTCTCTCCAGGAAATCGTGGACACGTCCTCATCTGAGGTCAATGTCTGGGCCAGCGTCATTCAACAGCTGCGTTACGTGGAACATCGGACTGTCGCACAGCGTGATGACGGAACGTCATCCAACAAAGTCACAATTGTCATCCCGCATTTCGACCAACCACGTTTGCTCGATGAGAATCTGACGGCGCTGATGCATCAGACGGATATGAACTTTTCCGTGCTGGTAATTGACGATGGTAGCAAAAGTGCCGAGGCGGCGCATTACCTTGCAACGATTGAAGAGCGATACGAGGCGTTGAATCTTCGTTTGCTCCGTCAGGACAATCTTTTTCTCGGTGCCGCCCGAAATGCAGGCATTCGAGCTGCAACTACCGATTTCATCATACTGCTAGACGACGACAACGTTCCCTTTCCCGACATGGTAAAAACGCTGCGGCGAGCGATACTGATGACCGGCGCCGACGTAGTTACTTGCGGGATACGGCACTTCCATGATCCACCTGAAGGGCGTCAGTTCGACAGGGAGCACTGTGGTCCGGATCAATTTTTCTCCGGCGGTCCTGTCCTACTCGGCGCCATTCACAATTGTTTTGGCGACGCGTCAGGCATTTATCGTAAGTCGGTTTTCGACAAAGTCGGCTATTTTCATGAACTGCGCGGCGTTACCTTCGAAGATTGGCAGATGCATTTACGTATCGTGACCGCTGGACTTCGGTTGCTAAGTGTGCCGGAGCCTCTGGTCTGGTATCGCGTTAGGCCGACCAGCATGTTGCGCACAACGCGACGCTATGACAACGCCCGCGTCATAGCATCGACGATAAAGCAGCTGCCGTGCTCGATGCTGGAACCGCTGGCCGATTATCTTATGGGCTCCGAGGCCGAACTGGTCAGGCTCTACGGTGAAATAGCGAGACTGACAGCTAATCAGCGAAGTTGACGGCTATCCAGCCACGAGGCAAAGCGCCGTGACGCACAAATTTTGAAATGGCGAATGCCTACGTGCGATAACTCCACCGCTTTGCACCAACCGAGCGTGACAAGGACGGCAATGTGCTTTAAAGAAACCCACGATTTGCTGGGTTCCCCCCGAGTTTCCTCTCAACATCTTCTGAACAATCGGACTAACGCATGCTGTCCATCGTCGTTCCCGTCTACGACGAAATTGGCACGCTCGACGGAGTGCTGGCAACGCTGGTCACGGTCTTGCCGCAAGTCGAAAAGCAGATCATTGTCGTCGATGACTGCTCAAAGGACGGTTCGCGCGAGTGGCTGCGGCAGCAGTTTTCCCACGGGGAAAGGGCCGGCATGAGGATTGATGCCGGTTCGGACGGAAAACCGAAATTCATTCCGACCGGCGAAGCCTCTGTGACAATCGAAGTCATATTCCACACGACGAATTTGGGCAAAGGTGGCGCGCTCCGCTCCGCCTTCGCAAATGTCATCGGCGACATAGTCGTAATCCAGGACGCCGATCGGGAGTACGATCCGAACGACTGGGGCGAGATGTACGACCTGATTGCCGTGCGGAAAGTAGCGGACGTGGTCTACGGTTCGCGCTTTTACGGCAGACCGCACCGTTCGCTGTATTATCATCACTATCTGGCGAACCGGTTGATTTCTACCCTGTTCAATATTTGCTGCAACCAAACGCTGACCGATATCGAAACTTGCTACAAGATGATGACGCGCGAGGTGCTGCGGTCGCTTCGCCTGACCGCCAACGATTTTGGCATTGAGGTCGAGATGAGTGTGCAAATCGCAAGACAGCGCAAATGGCGGATCTACGAGCTGGGAATCAGCTATTACGGTCGTACCTACGCCGAGGGCAAGAAGATCAACTGGAAGGACGGGCTCAAAGCATTCTGGTACATTTTTAAATTTCGTTTTGCACGTTAGGATATTCCGGCCGCGAGCGGGTCGAATCGGAACAATATGCGCGGCTAAATCGTCCGGCCCAACCAGGTGGCTGCGACCATCATGATCCCGATCGCAGCATACAGCAGCCGGTAACACGTCTGGAGCCGGCGAAGGTTTTCAAATTTCAATCCGCTACGCATCGTCTGCAACGACGCGTACAAATGCACCGGGTAAAGGGCGGTAGCGGCAAGAAGAACGCGGGGCACCATGCTACACAAGGCGAGCGCGGCCAGCAGCGCATAGGCAATGGTGAAGAGGGCCAAGCCGGCAACAAAAGCCCGCACCTTGCCGAATGCAACAGCGTTAGTCTTTATACCGTTCACCAAATCCGCTTCGTAATCGCGCGTCTCATGAGTGATGTGGCCGGCGGTGAATACCAATCCGAAGAAACAGCCAATCGCCACGGCGCGCCCGTCCAATGGGGCCCACATGGCGTATCCAAGCAGGAAATGCAGCGTACCGCCCACAAGGTGCAGGAGCGAGTTCAAAACAGGCCGGCCCTTGAAGTGAAACATTGGAACCGAATAGAGCGCGCCCAGGCCAGCGATCGCAACAGCCAGGATGAGCATCGATTTCCCGAGCAATGCAAATATCAGCAGGCTCAGCACGAGCAGAACCATTGCGAAAATGCCGAACGCGGAACGGTTGACGCCTTTTGCAGAGAACGTTCCCGCAGTCCGGTTGGGATCTCTGAGATCACCGTGAATTCCTGACCAGTCGTTAAGGGCAAAAACGTGCGCCACCAAGCAACAGCTGGCAAAGCCAAAGACGGCAAGCGCGAGGAGATTGCTGACGGTCAAGGTTCGGAGCGTAAAACACGCTCCGATCAGCGGAGCGCCTTGCAGGACAAGAACTTCATCCCAACGGATGCTCAAGAACAAACGCAAAAGCGTCTGTGCGTATCCAGGGGGACTTCCCAAAGCAACTTCACCGAGGGGTCGTGTCACTTTTCGGTGCATTCTTTTTGAGCGTCGCTGCCCTGACAAGACGACCTTCGCTGCGCGCGTTGGTTCTCGAAATAGAGCCTGAGCCAGACGGCATAGCCGAGTTCTTCCGACCAATAAAACCGACGCACCGAGGCGGTCAGATCATTGTGATAGAGAAGAGGCGGATTACGCGCAAGTGTCAAGAAATCATCCGCTGCAAGCTTGCGCAGAAAGTCGGTGGTTCCGGAAGATATCTCGCCGTCCGCGTTGTTGATTTTTTGCAGCCGTTGAAACGCCTCAACCCAAACCTCTTGTCCAGGTATGGTGGTTCGTAGCCTGGCCTCCGGCAGTTGCAACGGACAGCCTATCTTGCTCAACTCCGGCAAGCGCAGAATGGCAACCAGCGGCGCCAATTTATAGTAGACCCAAATGCTCTCGTCGGCGGCCCGCCGTTGGAGCGCCTCGCACAACGCTTTTGCCGCCGGTGGATTCGCCTCCGCCAAAAGCATAAGTACGTGCATCTGGATTGCGATGTCCGCGGGGTTTGGATCCTGGCCCGGATCGATGCACGCGTAGCGATGTTGTGGCGCGAGCCAGGTGCGGTAGAGCCCGTCAGCCGTGCGAAATTGAGAGAGCGTCTCAAGCGCCATTGATCGCAATTCAGGCGCGCTACCGGGCGAAACCCTCCACACGAGGGCGGTGTCATCGGCGTCCGGAGTAATGGCGCAGCCAAGGACGCCAATCGTGGGGGCGTCGGGACGACCATGATAGCGAACCAGGCCTCCGTCTTCAATTTGGCTCGCAAGGAAAGCGCGCGCGCGCATTAGCGCGTTTTCCAAACCGCCCGGCTGCGCCACGGGACCGGTAATGTCCAGCATCATCGCATTGATGAATGTATTCATCTCCTGGCGTGGCCGCTCGAATCGCTCCGCGTCGGTGAAAGATGTTAGCCAAAAACCAAGGGCTTGCTGACGTTCGACAAGTATCTTGACCGCTCGTTCCGCTGCTGTTGTGAGTTCCCGATCTCGCCGATCAGCTTCGGTGTCCGCCGGAAGAGTAAATGTGAGTTCTTGCAAGAAGCGCGCTTCGCTGCCGTCTTGGGCGCGGACGATGGCTGCCATTATGTGCTCCCCGGGAGTGAGATGCTCGGCCGAAAATTTGATTCGCCAACCGCTTGGGCTTTTCTTGCCGAGCGCGCGCGCAACGTCGGGCCGTTCAAAGAAGTCGCCGAAGCTTCCCATGTTTCGGCCATCAACCCGAACCGCGACCTCTGTCGGCGACCGGCCGTTCATGAGCGCCCACCCCTGGACTTCGACCTCCCTTCCTGCCTTGTCCTCTTCCTTGTTCGAAACGGTGATGAGATCGACGTGACCCTGCAGATAGTCCAAGAGATCAGCCGGAGGGCGCGGATGGTTCAATTCCGCAATGAATGACGCGTTGCGGATATCCCAGGCGGCCCGCATCTTGTCGGGGCCGCCGGTGGCGAACAGATTGGCATCCGACGCTCCCGTGTACCAGAATGCGCCGATCGCCTGGATGGCTATCGCGACCACGCAGGCGAAGCCGAATGCAAAACGGCCCACCGTCGACAGCGCGCCGATAACAGGCGGCAGCATCCAAAACAGGATCGGAAGAACATCGGTAAGCCAGCGGGGCCCGAAAGATACGCCTTGCCGCCAGTCTCCAAGTCCGTAAAAAATAATTAGCAAGGCGGCAGCAGAACCTGTTGCGAGCGTGAGGCCCCGCCAATTTCGATCGCGAAGCACGTAGCTGAAGCAAAAAGGGATAAAAAGCAGAAATGGCGAAAAAACAAACAGACCGCGCGTCGGGCTAAGGAGTAGCCCGGCGAGTCCGACCAACGCATTGTCGTTTATGAATTCGGAAATGCGCTCTCTGCTGACAAGTCCATAGCCACCGACGATATGGCCGACCAATCCCAAGTTATATATCAGAACCAGGCTGAGCGGCAGCGCCGCGGCCGCAACGAAAAGCGGAATCAGACGCCCTGCCCACCACAGTCCATAGAAAGCAAGTCCCGCAGCCAAGATGGCGTCCGGCGGACGGTTGCATGCGATCAGTGCACAAAGCAGCCCCGCGATTACTACCCGCATCGCGCTGCGCGGGCCGGTGAGCACCAGCAGCATGGCCACTATCAGAAATTGCGCCAGCCCGTGCATCCACAGCGCCTGGCTACTGATGACCCATGTCGTTGTTCCCAACGCGAACGCGACCGCGAGCAGCGCGGCGGTTCCGGGTCCAGTTCGCCGGCGCATCAAAAGGTAAAGTAAGATAACTGACCCTGTCGCAAGGAGAGATGCGCAAAGCTTCTCCATGATCCTTGCTAAATAATCCTGTAGTAGCGGATCCCAACTTCGCGCAGAGAGATAAGCAACTACAGGCAGATAAAGCGGCGCGACAACTACTGGAACCACAATGGGATAGAACGAAACCAGATGATGATATCGCCCTGGTTGGACCCACCAGGCGCGGTCAGCCCCGGGGTCAGAAGTTGAAATCATGCGCCCTTGCGCAACCCAGTTGGCAATCGGGTCCAAAACCACGGTGTGGTGACGCCAGATGGAGAAGGGAAGGTATCGCGCGGCATATGTATCAACCGCTGTTATCGCGCGGAGATTCGCATTATAGATGAGGAAAGACGCGAGCCCGAGCAATACACAGATCGGAACATCCCAACGCAATGGAGCCCGCGGTCCGCTCGACGATAAGTCCGGCCCTGACGCGCTAACATTTGGCTCCATAGCCCTAGTTTTCCCCTCGTCGGCACCATCGATACCAAGAAGCTGCGCGGACTTCCAAGTCGTCAATAAAACACGCGGATCAACCGTACAATAGGAACGAGAGGTTGCCGTATGGGCAGAGCCGCACGCCGCGACGCCCGTTGGGCGCGGCGCGCAAGCGAGACGCCGTCCTCGCTATTCTGCAGATTCTTCTCACACCGGATGGAAGATCTTGTAGGAACGGTCTTGGGCCATGGCCTCTATCCTTCAAGAGCCCGGCTTACAGTCACCTGCGTCGCTTCTACTGTCGCTCAAGGGGTTAACCTCGCGTGCGAGCCATCCAGTCAGGCAAGTCACTGGTGGGAGTTTCTCACCCGCCGCTCATCGGCCTGGGCCATCAACGCGACCATTTCGGCGAACGCGGTCTTCGACTTCCATCCCAATATGTTGTGCGCCTTTCGAGCATCTCCACACATAAATCCCAAATCGACAGGACGCATCAATCGCGGATTGATTCTGATAATGGTTCGGCCGCTCTTCCTGTCCAGGGCATGTTCCTCTGTCCCTGCGCCCCTGAAATCGAGATCGAATCCCAGGGCCGCTCCAGCGAGCGTTGCAAATTCGCGGACTGAGTGAGTTTCGCCGGTCGCCAGCACATAGTCGTCGGCCTTCTCACTTCTCGCAATTAGCCACATGCCTTCTACGTAATCGGGAGCGTATCCCCAATCGCGGCGCGCATCCAAATTTCCCAGTTCGAGGACGTCGAGCAGACCGTGCTTGATCCTGGCTAAGTCAAGGGTAATCTTGCGGGTTACGAACTCTTCGCTGCGTAACGGCGACTCATGACTGAACATTATTCCGGCTGACGCGTGCAGCCCGTGAGCTTGACGATAATTCACGGTCATCCAGTGCGCGAATAATTTAGCAACACCGTAAGGACTCTGGGGTTGAAAACGTGAAGTTTCGTTCCTCAGTGTCTCGCCGGCATTATCAAACATTGCGGAAGTCGAAGCCTGAAAAAAGCGAGCCGCAGGATTCACGATCCTTATTGCTTCCATGATTCGCGCGGCTCCCATGCCGCTGCAATCGCTGACGAAAATGGGTTGTTCGAATGAAAATTGAACAGAACTCTGCGCAGCAAGATTGTACACCTCCGCCGCACCAATACGTTCTACCGCACGAACGATGGTCTCGAATTCCAAGAGATCTAGATCAATCAGTTCAACCTCGGAGGAAATAGCCAGATCCTCGAGACGTGCCAGATTGACCGGCGGGGTTTGGCGGACTGCGCCGAGCACGTGATAACCCTTTTCCAGTAGAAATCGGGCTAAATAGGCACCGTCTTGCCCAGTCACTCCAGTAATCAAAGCTCGTGGCGCCACGTTCACGGTTCTCCGCTTTAGCCGATCGCGAGTTCTCTTCGATTAAATCTGCGTACTTTGCAAACATGTTTCCCTCGTCGCGCGCGGAAAATTGGAGACGCCGGTAATATTTCCTCCGGGCCGCGCAAGACTTGTAACGATGCTAGATCGAACCCCCGTCTCCGGCTGCCGTCTCCCGAAAACGGGAATATTTCAAGGAAACGCCGGAGACTTTCGACGATTTCGGCCCGTAATCAGTCAAATTGGAAGTCTGGAGACCGCCTGCCGGATTGCAAAAGCCCGCCTTTGGCGGGCTTTTCTGCCACTCTCGCCGCCAGTTCTCGTCCGGCCAGACTGCCTGGCTGGCGACGCAGTGCCGATCGCGCCTGTCTCCAGGCAAATTCCCTGCTAACAGGGAATTTTACAGGGAATTTTCGGTATTATGGCGCACGCCGGCGTTTGCGCCATAATACCGGGAATTTTGCGATTTTGGGGCCTCGGGACGTTCTGTTGGAGGCAGAAGTCGCTGTGCCGCAGTGAATTTTCGGGCAATTCCCTACTCGGATTAACAGGGAAAATATTTTGAAGAACAGGGAATTTTCCAGCGAGAACAGGGAATTTAGCTGCGCAAAGCGGAATCGTAGCGGAAGATGGTTGCTGGCATCGGCCTGCGATCCCGTCGATCTGGTCAGCGGGTACAGTGACGACCTCAACGATATAGTCGCGGTGAAAATGGGGTAGTGCCCGGCGCGGTCGACGCGTACACGGGCGCGTTTTGCAGATTAGCCGGCCCGTTGGAGCGCTGCAAAAATACGGCATGCGACACCAGGGGTTACTTCTTTTCGATTTTGGCAGTCGCGACGATCTCGGCCCAACGTTTCGCGTCTGTTTCCTGAAATGCTCCTAGCTCTTGCGGCGTTAACGGAAATGGCGTCGCGCCGATGGTCGCCAGATAATTCCTCGCTTCGGGGCCGTTGATGAACGCGGTTACGAGATCATTGAGTTTGGCAATGATTTCAGGTGGCGTCCTGGCTCGAACGAAAACACCGACCCAGGCGGTCAATTCGTACCCCGGCAACCCGCTTTCCGCGATCGTGGGAAGGTCCGGCATTGTCTCAAGTCGCATCGAACTCGTCACAGCCAACACCCGCAATGTACCGTCTTGGACCAGTCCCCGCGCACTGGCTGGATCTGCGAAGACGCAGTCAATCTGCCCGCCGATAACATCAGTCAAAGCCTGTGGCATGCCGCGATACGGCACATGCTGCATCTCGATTCCCTCGCGAAATCTGAAGAGCTCAGCGGCTCCTCTGCTAGACGTATTGCCACTACCGAAGGACAATGGCTTCTCACGCTTTTTCGCAAGCTCGACGAATTCAGCGACGCTTTTGGCTGGAAAATCCGACTTCACGGTCAGCATCATAGGAATAGTCATGATGCCGGCGACCGGTGCGAAGTCCTTTTTGGGATCGTAGGGCAGTGAATTGAACAGGCTGGCGTTCGCAGCCTGGGTCGAATTCGTCGTTACAAATGCCGTATATCCGTCAGGCTCTGCTTTCAGGACAGATAGCGCTGCAAGGTTGCCGTCGGCGCCCGGCTTGTTTTCAACCACAACCGTGATGTTCGTTGATCCACGGATGCTTTCAGCCAGATGCCTTGTCACGCTATCCGTCGCACTGCCTGGCGGGAATGGCACGATAAGCGTCATGCGTTGGGAGGGATAAGGTTGGGCCGATGCATCCGAGATGGCAGCGGCCAAAAGGATAAGGGCTCCCGTGATGCCCCAAATGAAGTTTGCCCTCAATCTCATCTCCACCGGCCATTTGTTAGGGATTATCCAGCGCCTGCCAGCAAAGCGCGCTCAATTCTCACCTTAAAAACTGTCGATCGAATCAAGATCTGCCATGGCAATTGTGATCCGTTCGATCATCGTGAACGTCGTATTCTCAGGCTGCATGTTTGGCAGCAGCGGCGAGTGACATAGCGTGATCGTCCACATTGCGAGCGCATGCAAAATCTGCTGCCGGTAGCGTAGGAAACTGAGATCGAAATCTGGTCTGACGCCGGTTCGTTCCGCGAACTGCTCGATATATCGAGCCAACAGGTCACGTTCCCAATTCCGACGATCGTCCGGCGTCAGCGAGGCCGTCACGGCGTAGGCGAAATCCCTTGACCAGTGGCCGCGCGAAAGACATTGCCAGTCGCATAACCCCATTTGGCCCGCGCTTGTCCGATACCAGTTTCCGATGTGTACATCGGAGTGAATGAGTCCCTGCGGCTCGCTTTCGTGCAGGGCAAGCGCGCGCATCGTTGCCGGCCAGACCTCGTCGCGGCGCGCAAGGACATCAGCGGGAATAACTTGGGCTGCGGCGTCAAATGCTTTGCGGGTGTAGTACTCCATACTCATCTTCTGCGCGCCAATGGTAAACCATCTCGGATAGCTGGCGACCCATCGGTAGCGCTCGGCGAGCGCGGGATCGCCGTAGAAGCGGCTATGCAGCGACGCCAGAAGATCGATCATGTCGTCGGCCATGGCGCGCGAGACGTACGTGTTGTGATTAC
>JAUZEU010000188.1 GCA_030838885.1 Bryobacterales bacterium
GCCGGGTCCCCGATGACCTTACCCATCTCCGCGTAGAAGGCGCTGATGTCTTCGCCCGGTACGGCGCGAACATCCAGTATCGCTTCCGCTTCCGACGGAATAACATTGAGCCCAACTCCCGCTTTCAGCATGGTCGGAACCACCGAGGTCCGCAGCATTGAATAGATCCCCGGCTCATTTTCGCGCAGATATTGCTGTGCCGACGCTGCGGTGCTGGAACTGAACAGGGCTTTGTAGCGAGCCGCCTGCTCGGGCGGGCTGATGTTCGCCAGCTTTTCGAAGTAGGTCCGTGTAGTGTCATTCAGGCGCATAGGCGTTTCCCAGCGCCCAACCTTTTCGACAGCCGCGCCAAGATGAATAAGCGCATTGTCCAGGCGCGGAACGGAGCCGTGGCCGGCAGTACCAGTGGAGACCAACCGCACGCGCGCCGGCAGCTTCTCCGCCGTGCCGATGTTGACTCGGGCTACGCTCACGCCCTGAATACTCGCGCCTCCACCCTCCGTCATAGCGAACTCAGCGTCCATTTCATCGAAGTGCTCACGGATCATATAGTTGATTCCGACACCGATGGGGTCGGCCTCTTCTCCGGATTCGGCAAGAAAAATGACATCGCGATCCAGTTGGACGCCCAGCCGCTTCAGCATCAGTACCGTGATCAGATTGGCGGTCAGGACCGGCTTATCGTCCTTACTGCCGCGCCCCCATATATAGCCGTCCTTGATAACTGCACCGAAGGGATCCACGGGCCATTTTTCCCGTTGTACGCCGACCACGTCGGTGTGCGCCAAAATCAAGAGGGGCCGTTTTGAACTGTTACCCTTCAGTCTCGCGACGAGATTCGCACGATTGGGTTCCAGCGCAAAGGTCCTGGTCTGAATGCCCTCGGCTTCGAGAACCTTCCTCATGTAATCGACGGCCAGTGTTTCGTGGCCGGCGGTGGTGTCGATCTGAATGAGTGCGCGGTAGCGAGCCAGAATTTCTGGTTTGAGAGCTTCCCAGTCGATGGGCTTGCCTGGAGTGAATATCTGAGCGGACAGAGAACAAACGAACGCAAAAACAACGGTGAGGACACGGAGACAGTTCATGTGGAAAGACGGAGTCTACCACGAGCCCTGTCACTCGTTCCCCTAACCTGAGTGATAACCTGAAGGTTCCCCTTATCCCTATTATGAGCAGCATTCAAGTTACCCTACCGGACGGCAGCGTTCAGCAAGTCCCGGCAGGCACCAGCGCTTTGGACATCGCGCAAAAAATCAGCCCCCGCCTCGCCGACGCCGCTATCGTCGCCAAAGTGAACGGCCAGCTTTACGACTTGAAAAGGCCCCTCGAAGCCGATTCCACCGTCCAGCTCCTGACCGCCAAAGATCCCGACGCTCTCTACGTCTACCGGCATTCCACTGCACACCTCTGTGCCGCCGCCGTCCTCGAACTCTTCCCCGAAACCAAACTCGGCATCGGCCCTCCCATCGACAACGGCTTCTACTACGATTTCGACCGTCCGGACCCCTTCACTCCCCAGGACCTCGAAAAGATCGAAGCCAAAATGTGGGAGCTCCAGGCCAAAGGCCTCACCTTCGATCGCCGGCTGATCGCGAAACCCGAAGGCCTCGCGAAATACCGCGAGATGAATGAGCCGATGAAGGTAGAGCTTATCGAAGAACGCGCTGACGACATTTTCTCGGAATACACCCTCGGTCCCGATTTCATCGACTTCTGCCGCGGCCCGCACGTTCCGGACACCTCGAAAATCAAAGCCTTTAAACTACTCAGCATCGCCGGCGCGTACTGGAAAGGCGACGAAAAGAACAAGCAGCTCCAGCGCATCTACGGCACCGCCTGGTTCACAAAAAAAGAACTCGACGAATACCTCAACAAGCTCGAAGAAGCGAAGAAGCGCGACCACCGCAAATTAGGCCAGGAACTCGACCTCTTCAGCATCCAGGAACTCGCCGGCCCCGGCCTGATCTTCTTCCACCCCAAAGGCGGCATCATCCGCAAGCAGCTGGAAGACTGGATGCGCGAAGCCTATCTGAAGCGCGGCTACTCCCTTGTCTACACCCCGCATGTCATGCGGCGCGATCTCTGGAAAGTCTCCGGCCACGCCAACTACTATTCGGAAAACATGTTCACGCCCATGGAGCTGGACGACGCAGAATACCAGCTCAAGCCGATGAACTGCCCTGGCCACATCCTGATCTATCGCGATCGCCAGCACAGCTACCGCGACCTCCCCGTGCGCCTCGGCGAACTGGGCACCGTCTATCGTTACGAGCGCTCCGGCACTATGCACGGCCTGCTCCGCGTCCGGGGTTTTACCCAGGATGACGCCCACATCTTCTGCACCCCGGAACAGATCGAAGACGAAATCGTGAACTGCCTCGACTTCGCCATCGACACCCTGAAAACCTTCGGCTTTACTTCCTATAAAGCCGAGATTTCCACGTGGGATGGCGGCGCAAGTGGCAAGTACGATGGCGAGCCCGACAAATGGGAACTGGCCGAAGGCGCCCTCCGCAAAGCCTGCGGCCGTCTCAGTATCGACGCCGCTGTGATCCCGGACGAAGCGGCCTTCTACGGCCCCAAGATCGACATGAAACTGGTGGATGCCATCGGCCGCCTGTGGCAGCTTTCCACCGTGCAGTTCGACTTCACCCTGCCCCAGCGTTTCGAACTTGAATACATCGCCGAAGACGGCAAGAAGCACCGGCCCGTCATGGTGCATCGTGCCCTGTTCGGTTCGGTCGAGCGCTTTTTCGGTATCCTGGTCGAGCACTATGCCGGTGCCTTCCCCACCTGGCTGGCCCCGGTGCAGGCCACCGTGCTGCCCATTACCGACAAGCAGCTTCCCTACGCTAACGAAGTCGCCGAAAAGCTGAAGGCTGCCGGCGTTCGGGTCACGGTCGACGACCGCAGCGAAAAAGTAAATCTCAAAATTCGCGACGCGCAGATGCAAAAAGTGCCCTATATGCTGGTCATCGGCGGGCGCGAAGCCGAAGCCGGTCAGGTCTCCGTTCGTCACCGCAAGCGCGCCGATCTCGGCCCGACCCCGGTGGACGACTTCATACAGACCATCACCGCGGAAATCGCGGCGAAGACCACCGAGTAACCCGGCCGGACGTAGACTATACGTCATGCCGTCCATAGAGCGCGAAATCGCGGCCAAATTCGAGGAAATCGCCAACATCGGCTGGTTCCCGGAGAACATCGCCGCAGACTCCGCTCAATTTACAGTTGTACGCCAGGTGCTCGAGCCACTCGCCGGAAAGCGCATTCTGGATGCAGGCTGCGCCCGCGGTCGTTTCGCCAAACTTCTCGCGCCCTTCGGCGCCGACATGCACGGATTAGACTTGACAGAGACATTTCTCCAGGCAGCCCGGACGAACGTACCGGAAGCAGCCTTCACCGGCGGAAGCCTGAGCGCGCTCCCTTTCCGCTCCGAAAGCTTTGACGCGGTCTACTGCGTGGAAGCCCTGGAGCATGTGCCGGACACTGACGCGGCAATCCGGGAGATGACCCGCGTCCTGAAACCGGGCGGAACTCTGCTCGTTATCGACAAAAGTCTGATAGGACTTGACCCTGGAGTCGGTCTTCCCAACTTCCTGGTGAAACCATGGGCAGAACGCCGCGGCAAATGGATGTATCCCGCCGACTTTGCCTTCCGCGAACGCTGGTTCTGGCCATGGAAACTGGCCGCCCGCATTCACCACCAATGTGGATCCGTCCAAACCCGCTTCATCCCCGAAGGCCGCGGCAAAGCCTCAAAACTCTACAAGCTCCTGCCGTTCTTCTCTCTTGACGTAGCCTGGATTGGTACTAAAACAATCCGGAACAAGTAAATCCGGGACACGCGATCCCCGAGCCGTGTCTGCCGCCTCTAAGTACGAACCCCAATCTCCCGCAAACAATGGTCAATCCACATCTTCGTCAGCTTCTCCTGCGCCCCGTTCTGCGAAAGGCGCGTCCGTAAGCTACTAAAATCGACATGATCTAAGGGCTGATCCTGGTTGAAGCACGAGAACACCACCGTCTCCTCACCAGTCTCCGGATTCTTGTGCACCTGCAAACACTGCGCACAAATCTCCTTCATCATGCACTGCATCGGCGAATTGATACTCCCGATCGCATGATGATCCGCCTTCAGATAAGGCCGCAGCACCGTATGCCGGGCCTGCTGCACAGCCTTCATCATCCCGTCTGAACCGATCGCGATCAGCCGGTCCACCGCACTCAGCGGAATCGGCGGATCGCCCAGATCCCCACGCCCATAAGCCGCCATAGCCTCGACGATATTTCCCACGAAAGCGCTGTCTTCCACACGGCTGGCAGTAAATCCAGGCGCCTCGTCGCAAACCCAGATCACCAGATCCGCGGCCTTCTCGATCTCCTCTACCTTGTACCGGTCGATGATCTTCTTATAACCCGCAAAATAGATCACGCGCGAACCTTCCTCGCGCAACTTTTGCCCAATCGAGAACAGCACCGCGTTCCCCAAACCACCGCCCACCAGCAGCACCGTCTCTTTCGAAGGCGTCTCGCTGGGAGTACCGGTCGGACCCATCAGAATTACGGGCTCGCCCTTCTTCAGCAGAGCGCACAAATCCGACGACCCGCCCATTTCCAGCACGATCGTGGAAAGCAAACCGTTCTCGTGATCCACAGATGCCCCGGTCAGCGCCAGACCTTCCATCCCCAACACTGTGTTCTTCGTCCGCGGCGCCATAGCCTCGTAGTTCTGAAGTCTGTAGAACTGCCCCGGCAGGAACGCCCGCGCCGCCAGCTTCGCCCGCACCACCACTTCCACAATGTTTGGCGTCAACCGGATCACATCGTGTACCGTCGCACGCAGCTCGTCATTCAGCGTCGCCATCAGCTGCTCAGCCTTAGGTTCTGTCGGCAGCATCCTTCCCAGCGCGCGCGACACCACCGGATACCCCTGCTTCGCACTTGCCATCGCTTTCACCACATTGCCAGAAAACGACGGATGCAGATCCCCAAAGAAGCTGATCGCCCTGCCATCCGGACGCAGCGACATCAGTACATATGGGGTCGTCGGCTTCGGACTCCGCTCCGGCTTCACCTTCGCGCCAAACTCATCGAATGCCTGGAAGAAACGCCCATCCAGCGTTACGTTGTGATCGTCTTCGCGCGCCAGCACAGTATTCGGCTGTGTCCCCGCCGCCACCAGAATGGTCTTGGCCGGCAGCGTAACCCGCTCATCCGACCCCACCAGCTTGCCGGCAACCTCATCCCACTTATATTTCTGGAACCGCAGCGCAGCCGCCGTGCCCGCCGCATCCACTTCCACCTCTTCCGGCGCCAGGCACTCCGCAAACCGAACGCCCTCCTCAAACGCCTTCGAAACTTCTTCGTGATTCAGCGTGTAGCTCGGAGAATCGATCATCCGCCGCCGATACGCCACCGTCACGCCGCCCCACGAATTCAGCAGATCGATAAAACGCGGCGCACGTCCCTCGTCCGCAGCCTTCGCCCGCTCCGCACGGATCGCGCGCGCATGCGCCAGAAACTCCTTGGCAGTAACCACTTCATCCGGCGACCATTTCGCGTGAACTGCCGTCTCACCCAGCTCGTCCACCAGATCTTCATACCGAGCCAGGAATTTCTCCACCTGCACCACGTAATATGCCAGCGATTCCGTCGCCGTATCGATGGCCGTCAACCCGCCGCCAATCACAATAATTGGCATCCGGATCTGCAGATTCGCCAGCGAATCGCTCTTCGCCGCGCCGGTCAACTGCAAAGCCATCAGGAAGTCCGAAGCCTGGCGCACACCGCGTACCAGCCCGTTCTTCATCGGGATCACCGTCGGCCGACCCGCACCCGCGCACAGTGCGATATGGTCAAAGCCCAGATCGAATGCACTGTCCACGGTCATCGTGCCGCCGAACCGAACGCCGCCAAACATACTGAACTGCCGCCGCCGCTCCAGCAGAAGGCGAATCACTTTCAAAAAGTTCTTATTCCAGCGAACCGTAATCCCGTACTCGGCAACACCACCGAACCCGGCCATCACGCGCTCACTCAGCCGCTCGTAGATTTCGGTGATGTCCTCAATCGGACGGAACGGCACCGCATTCCCATAAGGATCCACACCTGAAATATCTTCCGGCAAAGGCTCGATCTTCAGCCCGTCCACAGCCGCCACCGTGTGCCCGTCATTCATGAGATGATGCGACAGCGTGAACCCGGCCGGACCCAAGCCCACCACCAGAACCTTCTTGCCCGTGGCTTCCAGCGGGAACGGCCGCGCAAAGTTCAGCGGGTTCCAGCGCGTCAGCAACCCATAAATCTCGAAACCCCACGGCAGTTCCAGCACATCCTTCAGCGACCGCGTTTCAATCTGCGGAATATCCACCGGCTCCTGCTTCTGGAAGATGCAGGACTTCATGCAGTCATTACAAATCCGGTGCCCGGTCGCCGCACACATCGGGTTATCGATCGTCACCACGGCCAGCGCCCCAATCGGCACGCCGTGTTCCTTCACCACATTCATCTCGGAGATCTTCTCTTCGAGCGGGCAGCCGGTCAGCTTCACCCCAAACACGCTTGCCTTAAACCCGCCGTCTTTTTCCTTCAGCCCGTGCGAGCAGCTGTCCTTGCCCTGGTTATGGCACTTGATGCAGTAATGCGTCTGGTCGAGCGCGCCCTTCAGATCCGTGCCCGGATCCGTAAGCTGAAATCCTTCGCGATCGCGCCAGTGATCCTTTGTGAACTGAAGCTGAACCAACCCATTCGATGGCACCGCGGCCGCCGGCACCAGATGGAACATATCCAGCTTATGCGGGGTCTTGAACAGAATTCCGTCTTTGTGCTTCGCTTTGCCCGCTGGCGTAAACACTGCCCAAACTGCATACTGGGCTGCGATCTGCAGCGCCTGGGCATGAGAAGCCTCCGACTCCGGCGTGCGCATCCAGCGATCCACGTGAAGGGCGTAGCTTCGCTCAGTCAGCGGCTCCTGAAACCGCTCTTCCAGCTGCGCCGTAAGCGTTACGCCGTCAATCGCCGCTGCCTTCTCCGCATTCTGCCCCGATATCGCCTTCTTCTGCACGAATCGACGCTTGACGGAATAAAGCGGCGCCAACTCATGGTGGCGCTGCTGCAACTCGCCCAGCTCTTCCGAAATGCCAAAGAGCTGACCAATGAAGTCGTCCAGATACGGTGCAAGTTCGATAATCAGTTCCGAAGCCTGCTTCATCGGCAGTGCCGCGGGATCCTGCCGCGCAGCCGCAAGCCGGTCATCCAGAGCCGGGGCCGCTTCACGCAAATGGGCGCGGAACTGCGAATCGAGGCGCACCAACCCCTCGCGATCGTACAGATCTTCAAAGGACGCGCCAAAGGAGAGAGAAAGAGTGCGGCTGTTCCGCGGTTCAGATTGATTGTTCACGATGAAAATTGCGGGTGGCCGGGGAGCGGCCTCTGCTTATATTTTCGCAGATGCGTTACCGCCATTGCTGTGAGCAGAAGCAGTTCGGGGTCGATCGGATGCCGGTAGCGCGGAGGGGCCAGCGCAAGATAATAAACAAGTGGAAAAACCACCGGGAAAACTGTCAGCGGAAATGCGAAGGGGCTCCGATCCCGCCAGAGGATAAAAACCCCCGAAATCGCTCCCACGGCAGACAGCATGTTGAACAGAATGACGTAATAAAACCGGGCACTCCGAACCCGCGCGAAATCCCGCAGCGGATTCGTACTGCCACCCGTCCAGATCGCCACGAACCGCTCACCCGCCATCCGCGCCTCCTGTCCCGGGTGCGAAACCATATAGTCGATCGCGAGCCCCTGCTTTTCCCGCATATACGCGATTTCCCCCATCTCTGCGTACTTCTCGCGTTCTGCCTGATTCGAAATCGGATGCAGCCGCGCCACGCTGTTACTCTCCGCCTGCTCGTTATTCCCCAGCCAAAGCGCCAGCCCGCCCACGGATCGCAGCGGAACGAAAGCGTGAAACTCTCTGTAGTTCCGGATCGTCCACGGCAAGCAGCACAGCACCACCATCCCCGCTGCGAGCACAGGCCGCGACAGGTGAAACCTGCTGGAACGATGCGCTCTGTACTCCGCCCACCCGAACAAAAATGGCAGCAGCGAAATCAGCGAGGCATTCGTCATCAGCCCCACTCCCCACAGCAATCCGTAAAGGCACCAGTCGCGTACCCGACCCGATTCCGCCACCGCCATGGTGCCCCACAAGATTGTGGCTGTCAAAAGTGCCGAGAGTGAGGCGTCGAACAGAGATTCATAAGGCAGCAGAACAGCATTTGGGAAAACAACCCACAGGGATGTTGCAACCACGGCCGTTTTCACTCCGCCGACCCGCTTAGCCGCCCAGTAAAGTGGCACGCATGTCAGCGCCGAGCAGATAACATTAAATCCCGCAGCCGCGATAAACGCCTGCAGCGTGTAGGTTCCAAACACCCGGAAAATCCCTGCCAACAATATCGGATAGACCGGCGTCATCCAGGCGGTAGGTCCCGTGTCCACCCGAAACGGTGAACTAAACCCATTCCCCGTGGCAATCGAATACGCAATATTCCCCGGCTCGAAAAGGAACGGAATAGTGGCCAGCGCCCGCGCCGGATGCTGCGCCACATACATCCACAGAAAACCAGAGCGCAACAGAAGCGCGACCACCACAAGTAAGGGAAGCAAGACTCAGTCTACTGCCAGAACTCAATTTTGGCACGCGCGGGGACCCTGAACGAGCGGAGCTAAACTGAAGCCACGCGCAACGAATTCACTGCGATTGTGGAGCAGGACGACCCTTGGTATGTCGCCTGCTGCGCCGAAGTACCAGGCGCAAACTGCCAGGGCCAGTCGCGGGAAGAACGCCTGGCGAATCTTCGGGAAGCGATTGCGCTGATTCTCGAGCACAGACGAGAGGAATCGCTTCGTGCCCTGCTGCCCGACGCTAAACAGGAACTCGTCGTCATCGGATGAAGCGCGAGGGACTTCTGCTACATTTTCGCCATTACGGTTGTGTGTTACGAAGGGAGGCAAAGAACATACTCTGTGGGAAAACCCTCAGACCGGCCACTCCGAAGCTGTTCCTCGTCACAATGAATCGCAAACATCCTCGCGAGAAGAATCTGTCGAAAGCTATCTATACCGCCAGGATAGTTGCCCCTATCTATTCAAGACCGTTGCTTGAACAAAGGTGCACAGCTCTTGTTGGGCGGCATTATTTCCGGGATTAAATAGGGAAGCGCCCTGCCTTGTTCAGCTGAGCGCCTCGGCCACAGTCAGTACTCAAAGCCTACGCAATCAAAATATCTCTGCAATATTCCAAACACTTAGCCACTTCAATTACCGGATCCGTTCCCTGATACTCATACTCGATATTCGCCGGGAACGGATACTTCTCCTTTTTCATCAACAGCAGCACGTCCTTAATTGCCGTCTGCCCCTCGCCCCACCGCACATTCGCCCCGCCCACCGCCAGCCGGATTCTTATTCCGATCCTTAATATGCAGGTTCGTAATCCGATCATGATGCTCTTTGATAAACGAAATCGGATCATACCCGGCCGCCGTAAAGTGGCCGATATCCAGATTCACTCCGACATTCTTACTAAAGCTCATAATCTTTGCATAGCTTTCCAGCGTTGCAAACTGCTCCGGGTCATTCACGGCATCGTGCCCGTGCCCGCCCCAAAGCATCTTGTACTGATCCGCAAACGTCGCCACCCGCCTGGCAATCGTCACCGTTGAACTGGAACTAATCGAGCGCACGCCCAGCGCCTGAGCCATCCGGAAACAGTAATCGATCTCCTCGTCCTTCACATTGCCGTTCAGGTTGTAGCAAAGAATCCGAAGATCGATACCCGCATCATCGAACTGCTTGCGAACTCCCTTATAGGCGTCCATCGAAACCCCGGCACGAAACTTATCGAGTTCAGCCCGCGCGGCCTGCTGAGCGGCTTGTGCCGCAGCCTGCTGCTCTGGCGTTATCTGCCCTCGCCCGCGTCCGCCGCCAAAACCGGGCGTCGCCGGCGCTCCCGCCAGAGCCTCAGCATGGTTCGACATAATTTCCACGCTGCTAATCCCGAGCCTGGTCAGGATGGAAACCAGATCTGTCGCCGGCACACCCTGCCGGAAGCTATAACTGATAACCCCAATCTGAACCCCGCCAAAAACAGAATTCGGCTTAGGCGGAGGCCCGCCCCGACCGAAGCCGCCCGGGCTGCCCGCCCCAGGTGCCTGCGCCAACGCCGACCCCGGGAACACAGCCTGCGCAACCGGCAAACTGCCCATCGCGAACTTCCCAAAAGTTCTTCTTGAAAACACGTGTAATCTCCCTGGAAGGCCAAACTCCAGCCGCCCGACCATCTTACGTAGTCAATCTGCCCGCTGCCGCCGGATCCAGAAACATAATCGCTCCGGAGTGCCGCCGCAGCACTGACGCCGGACAACTCTCCTTCACCGCACCCTCGAGGGCCGCCTGGATCGCCGCGCTCTTATGCGCCCCGTTCACAAACACGAGCGCCCGAGGCACGCGCAAAAAGAACGGCACCGTCAATGACAACGCCCGAGTCGGCACATCCTCCAGGCGCGCAAAAGCCCCATCATGCACCTGCTGCATTCGGCATACATCATCCAGTTCCACCGGACGTACATCCCGCGCGTCATGGAAATCGCACACCGGCGGATCAATAAAGGCGAGATGCCCATTCTCACCAACCCCCATGATCACCAGCGAAGGCTGCCCAGCCTGAAGCAACCCGGCATAGCGGGCGCACTCGGAATCCGCATCCGCCGCCTCTCCGTCCAGCTGGTGAAAAGCCGCCACCGGCACATGATCGAACAGCCGCTCCCGCAAAAACCGCCGGAAAGACGCAGGATGATCCCCGCTCATCCCCGCATACTCATCCATGTGGAACGCGGTAATTCGATCCCATGCGATCCCAGGCTGCTCGCGCAACGCTGCGAGAAACGGATTCTGCGACACGGCCGAAGCGAAAACGATCGCCATCCGCCCGTTCCGCGCAATCTCACCACGGATCAGATCCGCAGCCATTTCCGCGCCCGCCGCGCCCGCCGCCACCCGATCCGCGTACACCCGAACCTCCAGCAGGTCTTTCCTGAAAGATCGCACCCGCGTCACTTGCCCACCGACACCGTAATATTACGGAACTTCAGTCCGCCCGTGTGATCGCCCTGAATATAGAACGGGCCTGGCTCCCCTTCGTTCGCATCCAGTGCCCCGCCGGTGATACCTTCGATCTCCTTTGAATCGATCGTCGTCACTCCATTCCTGACCACGGTGATCCTTCTGCCAACTAACGTGACATCGAACGTATCCCACTCGCCAGGTTTACGCGGCAAATCCACTGCCGGTGCAATCCGGCCATAGATTGCCCCAATCCTGCGCTCCGGCGGATTCTTCGTCAGCGGTTCATACTCCAGCTGAAGTTCATACCGCCCCCGCATGTAGAATCCGCTGTTCGCGTCATCCGGGCAATTCGCCTCGAAGTGCAGTTTGAAATCCTGAAATGTGCGCTTCGACCTGAGATTCGCCCCGCGAGCGGTATTAGTCAACAAACCATCCTGTACCACCCAGTGACTCTCGCCGCCCATCGGCTCCCACCCATCCAGGTCCTTACCGTTGAACAACGCTTCCGGTTTACTCCACGATTTCGGGGCCGCCCGCTTCAGTTCCGGCTCACGAAATCCCGAAAGGGGCCGGATATCCTCGCCAATCTTTTGAACTCCCGTAAGCTTGTCGCCCTTAGCATCCAGTTCCCACATCACAGCAGGGCTGCCGGCAGCGGCAGGCGAAAGCGTGAGCGACAAATGTGCGCCGCTGGCTTTGAAATCCTGAATCTGTCGAACATGGCCGCCCGTCGGTTGCTGCCACACTTCCAGAGCCCCATTCTTCTCTCTGACGCCCAGCCAGGCAGCCTGGCCCGCTTTGATATTGAAACCCCAGTGCCCCACGAACGGGCTGCTTTGGCATAACCCGGCCGACTCAAATGCGCAGCATAGAGCGAATAACAAAACGAGTTCTTTCATGCTGGAATTTTATTACACGCGCAACCGGTATGAAATCCTGAACAAAAATGAAGCTTCTGCCCATCATGCTGCTGGCAATCCCTGCAACCGCGCAAATCTGGATTCCTCAGGCAAGCGGCACAACCGCCTCCCTGCGCGGAGTCAGCTCAGTGAATACCAGGGTCGCGTGGGCCAGTGGCACCCGTGGCACGTGGCTCAGAACAATCGACGGCGGCACAACCTGGCATGCGGCCATCGTACCCGGCGCGGAAGACCTTGACTTCCGCGGCATCCGCGCAGTCAACGTCACCACCGCCTACCTGCTCAGCAGCGGCACCGGAACCAAATCGCGCGTTTACAAAACGATCGACAGCGGCGAGCACTGGAAGTTGTTGTTCACCAATCCCGACGCGAAAGGCTTCTTCGATGCCATCGCTTTCTGGAACCCGAACCACGGCATCATCGCGGGCGATCCGGTGGAGGGACAGATCACTTTCTTCACCACCAGGGACGGCGGTGAACATTGGTCCCGCCAAAACACGCCACCAGCCCTGCCCGAAGAAGGCGCCTTCGCGGCCAGCAACTCATGCCTGTTCCTGAGGGGCAAAAGCGAAGCATGGTTCGGCACCGGCGGAGTGGGCGCAGCCCGCGTTTTCCATACAAGCGACGCAGGCAGAACCTGGACCGTAGCACCCACGCCCATCCGCAACGACGCCGCGTCGTCCGGCATCTTCTCGCTGGCGTTTTCGGATGCCATGCACGGCCTCGCTGTAGGAGGTGACTACGCCAAAGACTCCGAGCCACGCCAAACCATCGCCCTCACCACCAACGGTGGCCGCACATGGACAGCCCCCGAAACGGCAGGCCCACAAGGCTTCCGCTCAGCAATTGTGTGGCTGCCCGAAACCAGGATCTGGCTTGCAACCGGAACCTCCGGCTCAGATATCTCAACCGACAACGGACGAACCTGGCGCCAGTTCGACACCAGCCCCTGGAACGCGCTCAGCGGCACCTGGGCAGTAGGCCCAAACGGCCGCATCGCCCGCTTCAGAAAATAATTCGGACGCGCGCATACCCGGCACAGGGAGCAGACTGCCGAGAGAGATGTTGACCAGCTTCTAAAATTGCCTGAGGGGCGGTTTTCCTGTATCTTCTGACGTACCCTCCAGATAAGGAGGCCGCGCGCCCTGTCGATCTTTCATAACCGGCGGCTTTCTGCTCGATACGAACGTTGCGTCGGAGTTAACCCGGATTAAACCTGACAGGCGCGTGGCGGAGTGGCTATAAGCCGCCGACGATGAAGCGCTTTATCTCAGCGTGATTAGCATTGGGGAATTCTGTAAAGGGTTACTGTTCATCCCGAACAGCATCGCCGCGCAGGGTTGCAGCAATGGCTCGATCGCACGCTCCGCCCGTGGTTCGCCGGACGCATCTTGCCCGTGAGCGAGGCTATATCTGATCGGTGGGGGGTACTCGAAGGTCAGTGCCAGTTGAAGGGGACAACTGTCAACGCCCCTTATGGCTTAATCCCGGCAACGGCTCTTCAACACAGACTCACGCTTGTCAGGCGGAATGTGAAGGATTTCGCTGCGCTTGGTGTCTTGATCCTTAACCCTTGGGAACTGTAGAGCCCCTCCTCCTTGAGCAGCATCTCTGTGTCCGCTTCGGCGAATGTGGTCGCAATAGACTGCATCCACCAGCCAATAAACGATATCCTGATCCCAGTGCGAATCCTGTCCCTACACGTCATCCTTCTCGCCCTGACCGGCGCCGTCCTCCCCGTCACCGCCCAATCCGCCCGAACCCCTGGCCCGAACGAAACTACCCTCGCCCAAATCCCCCAACGAATCAAACATTTCGCCGACGATCAAACCATATCCGGGGCCGTCACCCTGATCGCGCATGCCAATACCATCGTCGAATTCCACGCCTTCGGCATGGCCGATATCGAAGCCAATCGCCCCATGCAAAAGGACACCATCTTCCAGATCATGTCCATGACGAAGCCCGTCACCGCCATCGGAATCATGATGCTTGCCGAGGAAGGCAAACTCGCCCTCCGCGATCCCGTCGACCAGTACCTGCCCGAGTTCCGCAATCAGCGCGTCGCCTCGAACATCGGTCCTGACGCCGCCCGCCTCGGCATCCCCGATCACCCCATCACCATTCGCGACCTCCTTACCCACACGGCAGGTATTCAGGATGCCGCGCCCGCCACCATTCACGACTATCCCCAGCTGATGAACGTGCCTCTCGCTGAAGTCGTGCGCCAATTGGCTCGGCAGCCCCTTCTCTTTCAGCCCGGCACGCAATGGAGCTACAGCAGCCCGGGAATCGAAATCCTCGGCCGCATCATTGAGGTCTGCTCCGGCCAGAAATACGAGGAGTTCATCTCAGACCGAATTCTGCGCCCGCTTGGCATGAAAGACACCTTCTTCTATCCACCAGCCGACAAGATCGCCCGCATCGCCATGGTGTACGTCCAAAAAGACGGCAAGCTGGTCCGCGCCCCGGCAAGCATCCTTGGTGGTGACCCGGCAAAATACCGGCAGGGATCCGTCTTTCCCGCTCCAGGTTGGGGCCTGTACTCCACAGCGGAAGACCTGCTGCACCTCTACCGCATGATGCTGAATAAAGGCATCTACGAGAATCGTCGTCTTCTGTCGCCCTTCTCCGTTCACCTGATGACGGAATCTCATACAACCGGAATTCGCCCGGTAGGCTGGATGCGCGGCGCCGATTACGGCCTCGCCTGGGAAGTCGTCACCGACCCCCTCGGCGAACTAGCCGGCCACTTGAAAGGAAGCTACGGCCACGGCGGCGCGTTCGGAACCCAGGGCTGGATCGATCCCGCCAGCGATCTCATCTCGATCCTCCTCATTCAACGCGCCGACGGCGGCACTGACAGCCTCCGCAACGTGTTCCTCAATATGGCAGAATCTACCGTAGTCAAATAGTCTTGAACCAATCTGGCGCGGAAACCCGAAGCTGTAAAATATTCAGGTCGTAAGTGGCTTTGGGACATCCATGATAAGTAATTGTCAAGAGGGAGACGGAGGTCCCCGGCCCTCTTTTTGAGAGGGTGATCCTGGTGAAATCGTCAGCGAATTGCCCGCAGTGCGCTTTAGGCCTCCCGGCCG